>NZ_JBPQTS010000083.1:0-30990 GCF_051386455.1 Streptomyces sp. URMC 124 | reverse complement strand
GGGGCGGGGTGGGTGTGGTGGCGGCGTAGCCAGATGTAGAGGAGGAGGCAGGGCAGCAGCAGGCCGCAGAGGGTGATGGCCAGGAAGGCGGTGAAGCTGCTGATGTGGGTGACCAGCCAGTCGAAGTTCTGGCCGAAGAAGCCGACCACGAACGACAGCGGCAGGAACACCGACGCCAGGATCGTCAGCCGCTCCATCGTGGCGCTCTGCCGCAGGTTGATCTTGTTCTGTTCCACGGAGATCACCGCGATGTTCGCTTCGAGGACGGTGGCCAGCAGGTCGCGCTGGGCGGCGACCTCCTCGTTGACGAGCAGCAGGTGGTCGTGCACGTCGCGGAAGTACGGGAGGAGCCCGGCCGGGGCCTTGCCCGACTGCAGGCGGCGGGTCACGACGGCGAGCAGCGGGTGCACCGCGCGGTAGAAGTCGGTGGCCTCGCGGCGCAGGGAGTAGATCCGCTCGGTGGGGGCGACCGCGCCGGAGAACACCGTGGCCTCGATCTGCTCGATGTCGCGTTCCAGTTCCGCGACGACGGGCGCATAGCTGTCGACGACCTGGTCGAGGATGGCCCACAGCGTGGAGACGCTTCCTGCCCGCAGCAGTTCGGGGCGGCCTTCCAGCCGGCTGCGGGCGCCGCTCAGCTCGCTGGCGATGCCCTGGCGCACGGTGATCACGAAGTGCTCGGCGAGGAAGATGCTGATCTCGCCGGTGTCGACCTCCTCGCGCTCGTCGTCGTAGCGTGCCGTGCGCAGGATGATGAGCTCGGTGCCGTCCTCGTACTGCTCGGCCTTGGGCCGCAGGTGAAACGCCCGGGCGTCCTCGACGGCGAGCTCGTGCAGCCCGAAGCACTCGCGCACCCTCGCCAGTTCGGCGGGGCCGGGTTCGAACATGCCCAGCCAGACGAAGCCGCCCTGCGCGCAGCGGGCGGCCGCCTGCTCCAGCGGCATGGCGCCCTCGTGCTGCCGCCGGCCGTCACGGTAGTGGGCGCAGTCGACGATCACGGCCTTCCTCCTCGCGGCCGGCCCGGGCCGGGGCCCGGACAGGGTGCCGGGGCCGTCCCCGGCTGGGGGTCACCGAAGCTCATGGCGCGACCGTCGGCACCTTTTGCCTGCTTTTCAGGTGCTTCGCTTGGGAATCTAGCTGTCCCGCGGCGGAAAGTGGCGCAGCCACACGACCTCAACGGTCCCAGAACGCGCAGTGGTGGCCGGCTCCCCCATCGGAGGGCCGTACGCCTCCCCGGCCCGGCGCCAGGGACTGGACGGATGGCGCCCCGCTGCGGAACGCCGGCCAGCGGGGAGCGCCGGGGTGGTTCGGGTCACCGGTGAGCGCGAAGCGCGTCCAGTAGCCGGTCATCCGGTCGGCCAAGGCCCGCTGCCGGCCGGTGAGCGGCTGTTTCGTGGGCGTGGAGCCGAAGAGGTAGGCGAGCTCGAAGCCGTGCGCGGCGCCGTAGGGGAAGCCGGGCACGTCGGGGAGGCCGTCCAGGACGGGCGCGTTCCGGTCGGCGAACTCGTAGGCGTACGTGGGGACGTGCCGGGCGAGGGCCCTGTCGGCGCGCAGTGTGGTGCACGCCCACGCGCTGTCGGTGGTCACCGCGGCCCAGGCGAGGGCGGGCGTGGGGTACGCGGAGAGCGGGTATTCCGCCTCGACGGCCCCGGCCGCGCCACCGAAGGAGGTACGCAAGCGGGCCCGGTAGTCCCGGGCGTCGCGAAGGGGGTACTGGGCGAGGGTGAAGCCGAGGAACATCCGCATCTCGTCGCGGTTGGCGCCCTGCATCACCGGCACCCGGTGGAAGCGGCCGCCCTCCAGGGCGCGCGCCGGATCCGTGGGCAGGAGGAGGTTGCCGTACGCCGGCCTGTTGAAGACGGCCGTCAGCTCGGGCGTGACGAGCTTCCCGGCACCGAGGCGGCGCAGGCAGTCCAGTGCCCCCGCGCCCCGCGGGCACCCGAGGCGGACGGCCGCCGCCGCGCCCTCGCCGCGGAGGCTGTGCTGGGAGACGAAGGGCCGGTAGGCGGGGAGGCTCGGGACGAGGGCACCGGGCGGGTACGCCGTCATGCAGGAGCCGCTCTGCACGACGGCCTTGTCGAAGAGGCCGGCGGCGGTCGGCGAGACCAGCTGGGCGCAGGTGCTGAGACCACCGGCCGAGACCCCGAACAGGGTCACGTTGCCCGGGTCGCCGCCGAAGCGGGCCGCGTTGGCCCGGACCCAGCGCAGGGCCGCCTGCTGGTCGGCCAGTCCGAACGGGGGCGCGTCCTCGAGCTCCGGATGGCCGAAGAATCCGAGCGCTCCGAGCCGGTAGTTGACGGTGACGACGACGGCACCGCCCCGTACGGCGAGCCGATCGGGGCGGTGGGCGCTGCCCGTGCCGTACGTGAAGCCGCCGCCGTGCAGCCACACCATGACGGGACGGCCGCGGGCGGGCCCGGGGCCCGTGGGTGCGGTGACGCTGAGGTGAAGGCAGTCCTCCGAGCCGGTGGGGGCTCCGCCGCCGAACACCGGCGGCTGCAGGCACGCGGGCCCGGGCGTCCCGGCCTCCCGCACCCCGCGCCAGGGGCGGGCGGGCTGCGGGGGCCGCCAGCGCAGCCGGCCGGTGGGCGGTGCCGCGAAGGGGATGCCCTCGTACGTGGCGAAGCCGTCGTGCGCCCTGCCCCGTACGAGACCGCGGTCGGTCGCGGCGACCGGGCGCTCGGGCACGGGGCGCTCAGGCGCGGGGCGGCCCGGTCCCGGCGCCGCGGCGGTGACCGCGGGCGACAGCGCCAGGAGCGCCGCGGCCAGGGCGCCGCGGAGGCAGCGCGGGAAGCCGCCGAGGCGGCGCGGGAAGCCGCGGAGGCGGCGCGGGAAGCCGCGGAGGCGGCGCGGGAACCGGGTGCGACGCATGCCGCTCAGAACTCCCCCGAGCCGGTCATGTTCTCCAGCGTGCGCGTGAACGTCCGCCGCAGGCGCGGCACCGTGCGCCGGGCCTGCGGCGTACCCACGTAGATCGAGTTCATGTACAGACCGTCGTCGGTGCGGTGGAGCCAGAAGCAGAAGCCGTTGGTGCGCGACAGCCAGACGTGCTTCCTGGCCTGCCGGGGCACGTGGTGCTGCGCTCCGGGCGAGCGGCGGAAGTCGAGGTAGGAGAAGAAGTTCACGGCGTACGGCCAGTAGCGGACCTTCGTGTACTCCACCGGTGCCAGCAGCTGCCACGCCTTCACGAACGGTACGTCGACGTGCTGCTGCATCTCGGCGGCCGCGGAGCGCACGCCCGCCATGACGGTCCGCAGGTCCCGGCCCTCGGCCACGGAGAAGGCGATGGGCATCGTGTTGATGAACCAGCCCATGGTGTGGACGTAGGAGCCGCGGCCGCGTTCGCTGACCGGCATGATGCCCCGGTAGACGTCCGGGCCGCCCTCCTTTCTGAGGGAGACGCCAACGGCCGCCAGGAGCCCCATGAAGAGCCGGCCGCCGGCGGCGCGGCACGCGGCCTCCAGCTCCTCGGTCTCCTCGGCCCCGAGCAGCCTCTCCGTCTCGTTGACCGCGGGGTACATGCGGCCCGGCTCCGCACCGAGGTCCAGCGGGAACCGCGGGAAGAAGCCGTCGCCGCCCGCCATGAAGGCCTTCCAGTGGTTCAGCCGGGCGTCGTCGGCGTCGAGGGAGACGTTCCGGCGGCGCTGCTCACGGCTGAAGGCGAGGTAGCTGCCCGCCTCCGGAAGAGCAGGGCTGCGGTCGTCCGCGAACGCCTCGTAGGCCGCGGCGATGTCGTGCACCGCGATGGGCGTGGACAGCCCGTCGGTGACGAGGTGGTCGCAGGCGAACCAGACCGTGGCGGAGTCGTCCCTGACGACGGCACCCATGCGGATCAGCGGCCAGGACAGCGGGTCCACCTGCTGGAACGTCCGGTGCAGGTGCTCCCGCACACCCTCGGCCGAGTCGACGCACCCCAGGTCGTACTCCTTGACCTCCACGTCGTCCGGCCCGAGGACGTCGCAGGACACCTCGCCGACGAGCTGCTGGAAGCTGCAGCGCAGCACCTCGTGACGCCGGACGAAGTGGAGCATGGCGGCGCCGAGCGCTTCGCGGTCCACGGGCCCGGGGAGATCGAAGGTACCGGCGACGTAGGCGCAGACGGTGTCGTTGGCTCTGTGGGCGTCCTGTGCGACGGTGAAATGTTTCGCCTGGTTGTAGGTCGTTGCCGCGCCCGGCTGGGCCGGCCCGGCGGATCCGACCATCTTCGAAGAGACCACCGCCCATTCGAAGACGTGCCCTGGGGCGATTTCCACATCCTCGACGGATACCTGGATCACGGGGTCCCTTCCCCTTGTCGGTTGCGCCGCGCCTGCCGGTCGTGCCCGGGCGGGAGCCGCCGCCACGGGGAGGGCAGAGGCCCGGCCGGCACATTTA
Organism: Streptomyces sp. URMC 124; assembly: GCF_051386455.1. NCBI lineage: Bacteria > Bacillati > Actinomycetota > Actinomycetes > Kitasatosporales > Streptomycetaceae > Streptomyces > Streptomyces sp. URMC 124. Next base: position 26,616 of record NZ_JBPQTS010000083.1, on the reverse strand, counting down.
GGCATTGACGCATTGAGGCATTGACGCATTCACTCGTTCAGCCCAACGAGCCGACTGGCCAGGGGAAACGGGGGCCGCACACGGCGGGGCGCGCCCGAGCGGCCGGCGCACCCGGGGGAAGGTGGCCCCAGCGACGGGGGCGACCGCTCCGGCGACACGGGCGGAAAGAGAAGGGTGCCGATGATCTCCACGGAGGTTCTGATCCCCACCGACGGGCCGGCGCTCGTCGGCGACCTCGCCGTGCCCGGCTCCGCCCGGGCGGTGGTGCTGTTCGCCCACGGCAGCGGCAGCTCCCGGATGAGCCCGCGCAACCGCGCGGTCGCCGGGACGCTGCAGGAGGCCGGCCTGGCCACGCTGCTGATGGACCTCCTGAGCGAGGAGGAGGAACAGGTGGACGCGGTCACGGCTCAGCACCGCTTCGACATCGCCCTGCTGAGCGGGCGCCTGGCCGCAGCGATCGACTGGCTCGGCCGGGACGAGCGAACCGCCGGCCTGGCGGTCCATCTGTTCGGAGCCAGTACGGGCGCGGCGGCGGCGCTCACCGCGGCCGCGGAGCGGCCGGACCGCGTGCGCTCGGTCGTCTCGCGCGGCGGCCGCCCCGACCTCGCCGACGACGCCCTCGACCGCGTCCGGGCCCCTGTCCTGCTGATCGTGGGCGGTCACGACTACGACGTGCTGCAGATGAACCGCGCGGCCGCCGCGCAGCTGCAGGTGCCCCACGAGGTGCACGTCGTCCCGGCGGCCACCCACCTGTTCGAGGAACCGGGAACACTGGAGGAAGTCGCCGACGTGGCCTGCCGGTGGTTCACGCGGGCGTCTACGCCGCCAGCACCTTGAGGAGTTGCTCGCCGAATTCCTTCGGGCGCTCGACGGCTCCGAGGTGCCCGCCCGGGAATTCCACCAGCGCGCTGCCGAAGAGTTCCGCGAGGCGGGCTGCCGGCGCGTAGAAGACCTCCCGGGTGCGCGACCGCCGCCCCGCCGCCGGGACCAGCTTGTGCGCGGCCGGGCGCAGCGCCTCCAGGTCCGGGGCGGACGAGGAGAAGGGGCACAGCATGTGCTCCAGGAAGACCGGGAAGTTGGCGTGCATCCTGGGGGCCATCTCCTGGATTTCGGGCGGCAGTCCGGCAGACCGCTCCGCCTCGCCCTCCACCCCCTCCTCCGCCTCGTCCTCCGCCACCGGCTCCCCGATCCCCGCACCGAACCGGGCCATCGCCGCACCGAGCCCCTCCGCCCGGAAGGCGTCGCGGACCTCCGCGAAGAGCGCCTTGTACCGGGCGGGGTCCTGGAGGAGCTCCACGAGCGGCGGCTCGTGCACGACGACACGGCGCAGCCGCCCGGGGTGGCGGGTCAGCAGGTCGAGCGCGACGACGGCGCCGGAGCTGCACCCCATCACGCTGGCTTCCTCAGCGGGCGCGAGGTGGTCGAGCAGGCGCCGCGCATCGTCGCTCCACACCTGAACCTGCTGGTCGGCGAGCGGGCCGTCGAGCGTGCTGCGGGACAGGGCGCGCGGATCGTAGGTCACCACCGTGTACGCGGCGGCCAGCGCCGGCATCATGCCCGCGAACATCCCGGCGTCTCCCGCGCCGCCGGAGATGAGCAGCAGGAGGGGTCCGCTGCCGCGCGTCTCGTAGTACAGGGTCGCGCCGGGCACGGCGAGGGTGCCGGTGGTGTGGCTCGGGCCGGAGCCTGGACTGGGTTTGTCGTTCATTTCTATCTCCCCGTTCATCTCTTGCTCCCCGTTCATTTCTGAAGACTCTTAAGTTCCCGAAGGCCACTGCTCCAGGACCACGTGGAGGGCCTCGAGCCCGCGCTCCCAGGACTCCTGCACGGGGCGGGAGTGCCCGAAGCCGCCGCTGAGCTCCAGGTGGATGTAGCCGTGGAAGGTGCTGCGCAGCAGCCGGCCCGCGTCGGTCAGGTCCGGCTCGGTCAGGCCGTAGCCGCGCAGCATGCCGTAGGTCAGCTCGACGCTGCGCCGGAACCCGATGGAGTCCGCGACCTCTTCCGGTGCGAGCTGCATCTGCGTCGCCGCGTACCGGCCGGGGTACGCGAGGGCGTAGGAGCGGTAGGCGCCGGCGAAGGCGACGAGCGCGTCCTTGCCGGCCCGGCCCGCCACCGCCTCGGCGATGCGCTCGGTCATCTCGGCGGACCCCAGCAGGGCGATCCGCACGCGCAGCTCCCTCAGGTTCTTCACGTGCGAGTAGAGGCTGGCGTCCTTGACGCCGAAGTGCCGCGCGAGGGCGGAGACGGTGACCTTCTCCAGCCCGGCCTCGTCCGCCATCACCGCGGCGGCTTCCGTCAGCCTGGCCACGGTCACTCCTGCCCGTACCATGCGCACCCCTTTCCTAGGATCTCTAGGAAAAAAGCTAGCACATCAAGCCGACTCCTCGTCAGCTCAGTGCACGTGCGAAGATCGTTTGGCTGTACGCACTGGTGAGGACGACGGTGGAGGGCAACGATGTACGCGATATCCCTGGGCGACGACGGCGCCGAACTGTGCCCGCTCGAACCCTGGCAGGCCGAGGAGTTCGTGGCCCACGTGGACCGGGGACGGGAGTTCATCGGCCGCTACATCCCGCTGCCCGATGTCGTCGCGGACCTGGAGTCGGGCCGGGCGTACCTCCGGTCGTACGCGGAGAAGGCCGCGGCCGACACCGGGCGGATCTACGGCATCCGGGCGGACGGCAAGCTCGTCGGCGCGTTCATCGTGCGGAAGATGGACGTCGCCCAGGGCGTCGCCGAGGTGGGCTGCTGGCTGGAACCGGCAGGGGTGGGCAAGGGCCTGGTGACCCGGGCCGCACGCGCGGTCATCGACTGGGCAGTCGAGGAGCGGGGCATCCATCGCATCGAGTGGCAGGCCTCGACAGCCAACGAGTCCAGCATCGCCGTGGCCCGGCGGCTCGGGATGTCGAAGGACGGCGTGCTGCGCGAGAGTTTCCTGTCGGGGGGCGAGCGGCACGACATGGAGATGTGGTCGGTGCTGGCGCCGGAGTGGCGGGCAGGCAAGCAGGCCGCCGCTCGGGCCTGAGGCCGGAAGTTCGGGGCCCGGACGTCACATCGGGGCCCGGCTCTCGCATCGGGGCCCGAACCCGACTCTCGCATCGGGGCCCGGACGTCGTAGCTGCCGCGGGAGCCCGGTCGACCGTCGTCGACCGGGCTCCCGTACGTCGTCCGTCGGCGGGATGCAGCCCGCTCAGTGGACGGACATGCCCTCGTGGTGCGGCCGGTCGGCCTCCGGCCCGGCCTGCTGGCGACCCCGCTCATGGGCCCGCTCTTGGCCCCACTCAGGGCCCCGCTCACGGCCCTGTCCGCGGCCCGGGCGGAACGGCCACCACGTGCCCCGGCCGAGGATCGCGGCGAGCGCGGGCACCAGGACGAGGGAGAGGACGAAGGCGGAGAGCAGGATGCCGAGCCCTGTCGCGAAGCCGATCTGCTGGGTGGAGGGGGCCGCGTTGACCGCGAGGCTGCCGAACGACGCGGCCAGGACGATTCCCGCCGTGGCGATGGCGGGCGCGGTGTGGCGCAGGGCGCGGGCGACGGCGGCGCGGGCCGGGCCGGGGCGTTCCATCTCCTCGCGGATGCGGTCGCTGATCAGGATGTTGTAGTCGGTGCCGAGGGCGACGACGAAGAGGAACAGCACCAGCGGCAGGACGAAGTTGACGCCCGGCTTGCCGAGGAGGTGCTGGAAGAAGAGGGCGGAGGCGCCGAGGGTGGCCGCGAAGCCGAGGCCGACGGCGACCATGAGGACGGCGGGGGCGAGCAGACTGCGCAGCAGGACGAGCAGGATGAGGGCGATGAGCACCGCGGCGACCGGAAACACGATCTTCAGGTCGTGGTCGACGGCCGTGGAGATGTCCGCGAAGACCGCGGCCGTGCCGCCGACGTGGGCTTCCAGGCCCGCGGGGGTGTGGGCGGCCACGGTGGCGCGGACGGGTCCCGAGACGAGGTCGCGGGCCTGCTGGGACTGGGTGTCGGGGGTGAGGTAGAGGTCGATGCGGGCGGCGGTGCGGTCGGCGTTGAAGGCGGTCCTGCCGACCTGGCCGACGCCCTTGACCCCGGCGAGGGCCCTGGGCAGTGCGTCGAGCGCCCCGGCGGGCAGGGCGCGGCCGTCCTCGGCGGTGACGTAGACGGAGGCCGGGTCGGACACTCCGGCGGGCAGGGCGCGGGAGATCTCGGCGGAGGTGGCGGCTGCCGGGGTGTCGTGGGTTCCGGAGGTCTGGCCGAAGTCCATCCGGATGCCGGCCAGGCCCGTGGCCAGGGCGCCGAGCAGGGCGAGGGAGGCCAGCACGGCGGCGAACGGCCGGCGGGCGACCAGGTCGCCGACGCGTGCGGCCGCGCCGGGCCGCGGCTCGCGCTCGAGCGAGCGGGAGGGCCAGAACATCTTGCGTCCGGTGACCGCGAGCAGCGCCGGCATCAGCGTCAGGCTTGCCAGCAGCATGACGAGCACCGAGACGGCGATGGCGGGGCCGAGCACCCGGAACTGCCCGAAGGTCGCGACGCCGAGCGTGGCGAAGGCGGCCACGATGGTGAGGGCGGCGGAGGTGACGGCGGTGCCGACGCGGGCGCTGACCTCGGCCGCCACGGCGCGCGGTGCCAGGTCCGGGCGGGCCCGCAGCTCTTCGCGGAAGCGGAAGAGGAGGAAGAGGAAGTAGTCGACGCCTATGCCGATCAGCACGACGCTGATCATGCTCGGCGTGGAGGAGTCGAGGGTGGTGCCGGTGAGCATCGCGAGGCCGACCACCGCTCCCGCCGCGGCACCGCCGACGATGAGGACCGCGAAGAGCGGTACGAAGGCTGCCAGCACACTGCGGAACACCAGGACGTTGATCAGCACGATCAGGCCGACCATGAGGATGCCGACGACCTTCTGGGTGACCTCCTCGGCTTCGGTGGTGTCGACGAGGTCGGCCAGACCGCCGGTGAAGCCCGTACGCATCCCGGCCTCGGCGAAGTCGGCCTTCGCCCGGTCGCGGAAGGCGCGGTAGAGGTCGTGCATGCCGGGGTCGGCGGAGTTGCCGGCCAGCTCCACGGAGAGCAGCTCGAAGCTGCGGTCGGGCGCGAGCGCGGCGGGGCTGACCTTGGGCGTCTGGGAGTGGTCCTCGGCCAGGAACGACGGCGGGCCGTCCTCCTTGGGCTCCGGCATCTCGACGCGCCGGTGGCCCAGTTGCCCGGCCAGGTCGCCCACGCGGCGGTGGTCGGCACCGGTGAGGGGCTTGCCGTCGGCGCGGGCGACGAGCACGGTCACCGCATTGGCGTCGGGCTTCACCCCGAACCGCTCCTCGGCCACCTTCAGCGCGGCCGCCGAGTCGTACGTCGCGGGCAGGAAATCGCCGCTCTGGCTCTGGGTGACGCGGTAGAGCAGCGCCGGGCCGAGCATGCTCAGGAAGATGCCCAGCACCGCCCAGAGGAGGACGACCTTCCATGGGTTGCGGGTGGAGAGCCCGGTCAAGGCGCGGATCACGTTGTCCTCCGGCAGTGGTTCTCGTACGCCGGGTCCTCCCGGCCGGTGTCCAGCTCATCAGCGCGGACCGCGGGAATCGTCCGAGCGCGGGACGAGAAACAGGCTGGGAGCGGGGGCCGGAAGCGGGCGCCGGCCAGGACCCTGGTCCCAGGCCGAGATCGGCTCGACGGCCCGGGGCAAGGTCGCCCGCCGGTGCCAGAATGGATCATCAGATGACAGCCGCCGTGCCGCACCGGACAGTGACCGGAGACCGGAAGCGGAGGCGGCCGGGGGAAGGATCACCATGCCGGGAAGCGGCGTGCAGTCGTGGGCGACGCGTTTCGACGGACTGCCATGGACGCGCAACGACGCGCTCGTCGCCGTCGGGGCCGCGGTCGTGGACCTGATCGGCTTCACGCTCACCAGTCAGGTCGACCTGGGGTACGTCCCACCGGCCGGGTGCGTCGTCATGGTGGTCTCCGCGCTGCCGCTGCTGGCCCGGCGGCGGGCCCCGGTGCTGACGATGGCGGTCGTCCTGCTGTTCGGCCTGGCGCTGAACCTGAGCGTGCCGGTGGCGCAGCACTTCAACGCCACGATCGTGGTCGCCCTCTACACGGTCGTACGGACCCGGCGCGCGGCCGTGGCCGCGCCGACGGCGCTCGTGGTCGTGGCGATACCGCTGGTGGGGCTGGCACCGCGGCCGAGGCTCGTGGACGTGGTGGGCGGCGTGGCCAGCGGGGCGATCGTGGTCGTCGCCGCGATCGTGATGAACCACTGGCAGCGCGACATCGAGGCCAACCGCCGGTTGCTCGCCGACCGGGCGGTCGCCGACGAACGGCGTCGCATCGCACGCGAACTGCACGACATCGTGGCGCACCACATCACCACGATGCAGCTGATGGCCGGAGGCGCCCGGGCCAACCTCGCCCATGACCCGAAGGTGGTCCACGAGGCCTTGGTCGACCTGGAGTCCTCCGGTCGGATGGCACTGCGCGAGATGCGGCAGCTGCTGGACGTACTGCGCGCCGGGGAGGAGCCGGAGGAGGAGCCGGCCGCCCCCCAGCCGGGGATCGGGGACCTGGAGCGCGTCGTCTCCGAGTCGTGCCGGGCCGGCCTGCCCACCGCGCTGGACGTGCGGGGCGAGGAGCACCCGCTGCCGCCGAGCGTGGGCCTGACCGTGTTCCGGATCGTGCAGGAGGCGCTGACCAACGCCCGCAAGCACGCGGGCAGGGCGCAGGCGTCCGTACGGCTGACGTACGAGGCGGGTGGGGTGACGGTGGAGGTGACGGATGACGGCGCGGGAGCCGGGGGCGGCGCCGGGACCACCGGTACGGACGCGGGGTCCGGGTGGGGGGCCGGGGACGGTGCCGGTGCGCGGTCCGGTTACGGCCTGGTCGGGATGCGGGAGCGGGTGGTGCTGCACGGCGGGACGCTGGAGGCCGGTCCGCTGGACGAGGGCGGGTTCCGGGTGTCGGCCCGCTTGCCGCTGAAGGCCGGGGAGCACATGCTGATGACGACCGACGAGGGGGCGCTGCGATGAACGCGGCGATGGATGACGGTGGGACGGACGACGACACGGCGAACGACGGCACGGCGAACGACGCGCGCCGGGCGGTCAAAGTGCTGATCGCGGACGATCAGCCGCTGGTGCGGCGCGGGCTGGCACTGATCCTCGCGCCCGACCCGGCCTTCGAGGTCGTGGGCGAGGCGGGGAACGGCGCGGAGGCCGTGGCCCTCGCACACCGGCTGCGGCCCGACGTCGTCGTGATGGACATCCGGATGCCGGTCCTGGACGGGGTCGCCGCGACGGGGCAGCTGGCACAGGAGCTCCCCGGGTGCCGGGTGCTGGCGCTCAGCACCTTCGACATGGACGAGTACGTGGTGGCGGCGCTGCGCGCCGGCGCCTGCGGATTCCTGCCCAAGGACATCTCGCCGGAGGAGCTGGTCGCGGCGGTCCGGGTGGTGCACACCGGCGAGGCCGCGGTCGCACCGCGCCTGCTGACCAGGCTCATCTCCACGTACGTCAGGGCCCCGCGCCGCCCGGAGCCGCCCGTGGTGACCACGGGCGAGCTCACGCCGCGCGAGGCGGAAGTGTGGCGGCTGATGGCCACGGGGCTCGGCAACACGGAGATCGCCGGGGCGATGGACATCAGCCTGTCCACCGTCAAGAACCACATCACCAGCGTCTTCGGGAAGCTCGGCGTCCGTGACCGGGCCCAGGCGGTGATCGCCGCGTACGAGACGGGGCTGGTCGAGGTGGGCGGCGGGAACGCTTCCGCGGCTCAGCGGAACTCGTGAACCACTTGGATCTCACCCACGATATGGGCGTTGAATTCATCGAGTTCCTCGGCAGGCACCCACAATTCGAGGATCGTCCGCCCGCCGGCCTGCCGGACCGGGTACCGGCTCAGGAATTCCGATTCGACCTCGAACCGGGTGACGAAACCGGCGCCGTCGTGTTTCACGTTCCAGTCCCGCGCGATGCGCATCGCATAGTCCTCGTTGAGGACCGGGTAGAAGATCGGCTGCTCGGGCAGGCGCGGCGGCCAGGCGCGCCAGCCCGAATCCCGCACCAGCTCGAGCTCCTTGGGGCCGGTGGGGCGCCACAGGGTCGTCGTCGCCGGTCGGCTGGGCATGCTGATCACTCTCCGGATTCCGGGAACTTCCGGTACGGCTGTCCGGAGGGCCAGACGGTACCCGTACAACCGGCTCCGTGACCAGCCGGTTTCGTACCCCCGGACGCTTTCCCGTCGCCCGAGGGCCGTGAGCGGTGCGCTCACGGCCCTCGGGCGTGCGGGTGTCTACCGGTCACCAGCGGTACCAGCGGCCACGGCCGCCACTGGGCCCCGTGGAGCGCATGACGAAGCCGAGGAGCCAGAGCACCAGAACCGCGACGGCGACCCACCACAGCACCTTCACTGCGAACCCGGCACCGAAGAGGATCAGCGCGAGGAGCAGAACAAGGAGAAGGGGAACCATAGTTATCTACCTCCGAAACGACGCCTTCCCCGGATTCCCGTGCACACACCTTTGGATAAAGTCCCGCGGCACTCGCGGACCGCGTCGCGGCCCAGCACTCGGAGAGCTCCCGACGGGGCCTGCGCCGACGCCTCCGGCACCGCGCCGGGAGGCCCGGTCACCCAGTGTGCGACCGCACATCCGGAGCGGCGTAGCCGGGATCACCAAGTGAGGGAAGGGCTTCCATACGTCATCCGGCTTAGCTTCGCTCGTTCGCGTGCGCGTACGCGCGCGCGAATGGTTGGCTGATGGCGCGCATTTCCCGATGAGAGGGGCAAACAGCGCATGTCTACAGGCCCATTAGCGCCCGGAGTGTTCGTCAAGGAACAGCCCAGCGGAGTCAGGACGATCTCCGGCGCAGGGACGTCCACCCCTGCCTTCCTCGGGTACGCCGTCCGGGGTCCCGGTGATCACACGGCTTCCCCTCCGACCCTCGTCCGGAGCTGGCCCGAGTTCGTCGACCTCTTCCACTTCCGCTCACCGATGCGTGAGAAAGCGGTCGAGGAGGAGCTGAACAGGCTGGCCCGGGCCGTCGACGAGGTCACCGAGCTCCTCCGACCGCTGGAGAACGCCCTCCGGGAGGAGGCGACCAAGGACCCGGCCCCGACCGTCCCCCCGGAGGCGTTCGACCGGCTCGTCGAGGTCCGCACGGCCCAGTGGCGCGGTCAGCCGGTCGACCCGGCGGCCGAGCAGGAAGCCGAAGCCACCGCGGCGACCGTCTCCGGAGCCCACTCCGCCGAGTACGCGGCATGGAACTCGACCGGGGCCCGGCTGCTGCCGCTCTGCAAGCGCCAGGCGGAGCTGACCGTCTTCCAGAGGTACTTCACCGACGCGAAGACGTACCAGCTCGCCGAAGCCGTCTACGGATTCTTCGCCAACGGCGGGGCGTCCTGTTACGTCCTCCGGCTCGACCACGCCGCACAGGACCTCTCCGCGCAAGTCGACGGTGATCCCGTGCTACGCACCGGGCTCGCCGGCCTGAAGACCGTCCCAGAAGTGACCATGGTCGCCGTTCCGGACCTCTGGTCCAAGGGGGCCGATGCCACCACCGGGGCGACCGTCATCAGCAAGGTCGTGGGTCATTGCACGACCATGCGCAACCGGCTCGCCGTGCTGGAACCGCAGCCCGGCACGGCACCCGGCGACGTCCCCGGGTTCCTGACGAAGCTGGCGTCGCCGGACACGACCGACGCCGAGTTCACCGCGCTCTACTACCCGTGGGTCAACGTGCCGGGTGTCGACGGGAGCCCGCGCACCGTGCCGCCCTGCGGGCACATCGCCGGCGTCTGGGCCCGCACCGACGCCGAACGCGGCGTCTTCAAAGCCCCCGCCAACCAGAACCTGCGCGGCGTACTGACGCTGCCCACGCTGCTGACCGAGGCCCGCCACGGCGAGCTCAATGACAAGGGCGTGAACTGCCTGCGGGTCTTCCCCGACCGCGGGCTGCTGGTGTGGGGCGCACGTACGAGGTCCAGCAGCCGCGACTGGAAGTACCTCAACGTCCGCCGCCTCGTCTCCTTCCTCTCCGACTCCATCCGCCAATCCACCACCTGGGCCGTCTTCGAACCCAACGACGAACGACTCTGGGCCACCCTCCGCCACTCCGTCACCAGCTTCCTCACCGACCAATGGCGCCAAGGCGCCCTCCAAGGCCACACGCCTGCCGACGCCTTCTACGTCATCTGCGACGCCACCAACAACACCTCCAGCACCATCGACAAGGGCGAAGTCCACTGCGACATCGGCATCGCACCCGTACGCCCCGCCGAATTCGTCCACTTCACCATCACCCAGATCGCCGACGGTCCTGCACAGTCCCGCTGATCCGCCGGCCCGGCCGGTGCCATGAGGACAGACACGATGAGCCCAGGAGGCCCCGCACGTGTTGACCGGTGACACCTTCAGCAGCAGCACCTTCGCCATCGAACTGGGCAAGTTCCAGGTCGAGACCGTCCAGGACGTCTCAGGGCTGACCCTGGAACAGGACGTGGTCGAGACCCGCCAGGTCTCCTCCACGGGGGAACTGATCGTGCGCAAACAGCCGGGCGCCCGCCGCACCGGCGAAATCACGATCACCCGCGGCATGGACAAGAGCACCGCGTTCACCGACTGGATCAAGGCCACGCTCGTCAACGCCGATCTCGACAGCGCCCGGCAGAACATCACCATCGCCCTCAAGGACGCCAAGAAGCAGACCGTCCGGCGCATCCACCTGAGCAACGCCTGGGCCTCGCGCTGGGAAGGCCCCCAGCTCGGGGCGACGAACTCCAGCGTCGCCACGGAACAGGTGACGATCACCTACGAGGACATCACCGTCGAATAGCCCTCCCCCTCCCGTCAGGAAGCTCCGGAGCAAGGACAGCAGCAGATGATGAAGGAGAGGGAACAGCAGCGATGACCACACCGAAGCCCCCCGGCGTCTACGTCACGGAGCAGTCCAGCGGCGTCCGCATGATCGTCGGGGTGGGCACGTCCACTCCTGCGTTCCTCGGCTACACCAAGGTCCCGGACACCATGGGCGAGGGGACGTCCACTCCCCCGTTCGAGGCCGAGGAACGTACCCGTCCGCAGCAGATGCGCGGGTGGCAGGAGTTCGCCGCCCGCTACAGCATCCGCGAGCTGAGCGCGGAGCTGGCCGGCCTCCTGAAGAAGAACGTCAAGGAGGCGGAGGACCTCAAGAAGATCCGCGCACTGGAGCGATGCCTCGTGCTGGCGGAGGCCGTCTACGGATTCTTCGCCAACGGGGGCACGTCCTGCTACGTCGTGGGCTTCACCGACCCGTCGGCGGCCGTCGCGAGCACGGCGCTGCAGGGCAACGCCGAGGAACGGACGGGTCTGGGCGGGTTGGAGACCGTCCCCGAGGTGACCATGGTCGCGGTGCCGAACCTGTGGGACATGACCGCCGCGGTCTCCGATGCCGCAACGCCCCCCGCACCGGACCCGGCCAAGGGGCGGGAGCTGATGAGCGCCGTCGTCGGCCACTGCAAGGCTCTGAACAACCGCCTCGCGGTACTCGACGCCCCTCCGAACCAGACCGCCGGGCCGCTCAAAACCTTCGTCGACGTGCTCCCTTCCCAGGACTCCGCCGACGCCGAGTTCACCACGCTCTACTACCCGTGGGTGAACGTGCCCGGCGTCGACGGGAGCCCGCGCACCGTGCCGCCCTGCGGGCACATCGCCGGCGTCTGGGCCCGCACCGACGCCGAACGCGGCGTCTTCAAAGCCCCCGCCAACCAGAACCTCCGCGGCGTGCTCGACATCCCGGTCCTGCTCACCGACGACATGCAGGGTGAGCTCAATGCGAAGGGCGTGAACTGTCTGCGGGTCTTCCCCGACCGCGGGCTGCTGGTGTGGGGTGCGCGCACGAGGTCCAGCAGTCGTGACTGGAAGTACCTCAACGTCCGCCGCCTCGTCTCCTTCCTCTCGGATTCCATCCGCCAATCCACCACCTGGGCTGTCTTCGAACCCAACGACGAACGACTCTGGGCCACCCTCCGCCACTCAATCACCAGCTTCCTCACCGACCAATGGCGCCAAGGCGCCCTCCAAGGGCGCACGCCTACCGACGCCTTCTACGTCATCTGCGACGCCACCAACAACACCTCCAGCACCATCGACAAGGGCGAAGTCCACTGCGACATCGGCATCGCACCCGTACGCCCCGCCGAGTTCGTCCACTTCACCATCACCCAGATCGCCGGACAGCCCGGACAGCCCGGGCAGCCCGGGCAGAACAGCTAGCCCCGTGGCGCAGAAGCTCGTGGTGAGGGAGGGCGACCTGGTGACGCTCCAGGTGGCCTTGACCACGCCTGCGGTGGGCGCAGCACTCGCGCCGCCCCCTCCGCCCTTCCCGCTGCAGGGCTCGGCGGGCTTCCGGATCGAAGGGCACGTCGCCTGTGTTCCGGACGACATCGAATCCCTGCAGATCGTGGACGTCCCCTACGTGGTGACGCCCACGTTCCCCGTGCCGGGAGCCGGCACAGTCGTGCTCAAGGTGCCGCAGCGGAACCGCGCACGGTACGCCAGGACGGCGCGGGGAAAGGAGGTCGTCGTCGACGGCGGTCCGCTCGACCTGGTCTTCACCCCGACGAAGGCGGCGAGCATCGTCAATCCGCCCGCCGAGGACAAGGTGACGAGGTACGAAGGCACGGCTGTCCTCACCTGCGTCCGCGCACGGCCCGTCACGGCCGGCCCCGCCGCCTGACCGGCCCCGTTCGCGCTTGTGCCCCGGCCACCGGACTGGTGGCCGGGGCACAAACGCATCACGGCTGCCACCCGTCCCACGTTGACGTGGTCGCGTCAGAATGTCGATCATGGACGACCGCCGGCCCGAGCAACCCCCGCCACCCCAAGAGGCACCGCCGCCGTAGCCCGTCGACGCCCCGGAACCGGCGAAGGCGGCGGACGCGGACTCCGGTAGGCCCCGGCGTCGGAGGCCGTAGCGGAATCCGACAGCGCGCCCGAGGACGCCGAGGCTCCGGAGCCGGAGGCCGAGCGGTGGGACGACGACGCTCCGGATCCGGCGACTGCTGAGGACGCAGACGCAGACTCCGAAACCGTCCCGGCGGACGCACGCGAGGCGGATGCCGATCACACGGACGACGCCCCGGAACCCGTGGGCGCGGCGGACACAGACTCCGAGACAGACTCTGCAGCCGAGCAGGACGCGGGCGCCGAGCAGGCTGACGATGCTCCGAAGCCGCCTGCAGGCGACTCGAACCTGGCTGATGAGTCGCAGGCGACACCTGCGGATGCCTTGGGCGCGCTTGATGAGGCTGCGGAATGGTACGGCAACGACGCGCTGCGCGACGGCCCCCACTACCAGGAGGAGCTCGACGACCAGTTGGCGGCACGCGGACTGGACCACTCCGAGCATGACAAGCTCCGGCTCAGCCGGACCGACAAGCTGAGCGAGGAGCAGATCCGCGAGGTCGTCGGGGGCCGTGACACGATCAAGCTCGGAGAGGGCCGAATGGTGACCAAGGTGATCACTCCCAAAGTGAAGGATGCCTACCTGGACAACGCCGCGAAGCTCGGCGAGTAGGTGCCGGCTGGACTCCCGTACCACCGGGCGCGTCCAAGGCGTACCAGCTGCGCTTCCCGGCACCGCACGACATGCATGCCGAACCGGGCCTCGGCGCAGTCGGCGACCAGAAGCTGGCCAAGCGCGTCGCCGACATGGCCGGCCAGAGCAAGGGGTGGGCCGCAGATGACCCGTTCCTTGGAACCGGCTACACCGGCGGGGGTATCCCGGAGTGGACCGCCGAGGCCACCGGCCTCCCCCACCATGCTGAGATCTGGTGTATGCACGCCGATGGCACCGAAGAAGCCATCGGCTTCTTCGACAAGAACGAAGGACTGTGGAATGACATGACTGACCCTGCGAGCCGCCCCTTCCCGGTCAAGGGCCAGGTCGCCGTTTTCCACGGCAAGCTGTACCGGACCCGTCCCGCCGCGGGGCTGTGGCCGTACGTCGAGCTGCGGCCCGAGCCCGGCGGCCCCGCACCCGCGGGCCTCGCCCCGCGCGAGGCCTCGGACGGATCAGTGGGATACCCGGTTCCGCCGGAGCGCCTCGAAGCCTGGTACGCCGTGCAGTGGACGTTCCGCTGGCACGACGAGCCCTTCGAGTGCACCGCCGCAACGCCCACCACACTCTCGGGCAACTACCTCGGCTCCGACGAACACTTCGCCAAGGAACACCTCAAAGGCCGGGACCTCCGCTACCGCGGCGTCTTCCCGCGCGACGAGGTCACCGATCTGACGGAGCACCGCGAGGATCTGCTCCAGCCCCTGCACGCCCTCGTGCGGCGTCTGGAGGAGTTTGACCACTTCCGCCCTAAGACCTACGCGGTTCACCGCGGCCGGACGTATCCGGCCGCTGCCCAGGCCGACGCGGCGGGCCTCATCGCACTGACCACCGGGGACGACCGGCCTGAGGATCTCGTCGCCGACCCCCGGGATCCGAAGGGCGAGCACTTCCTGGCCACCCCTGAGCAGTTGGAGGCCTGGTACCGGACCCACTGGACCTTCCGATCGGAGGGCGAACCCTTCGATGTCCTCGGGACGGTGGACGGCAGGCTCAAGGGGGTCTACACAGGCGGCAGCTGGGGCTTTGCGAACAGCTGGCAGCTGACCCCTGAGGAGGGTCCCGACGGAGTGCCTCGATTCACGGTCAAGGTGGATCTCGACGGCGTCACCGACCTCGAACAGCACCGCACCGACCTGCTGCCCAAGAAGCAGTAGCCGTCAGCCGGTCGTTTCCGTCGCCCAGACGAAGTCGTAGCGGATCTCCCGTCCCTGGACGTGTGCGACTTCGTTGCGGTTGCGCAGTTGTACGGTGAACGCCGCCCCCGGCAGGAGGAGCACTTCCTTCTCCTCCGGCTTCTGGGAGAAGGCGGAGATGTCCCGCCCGCTGCGTCCGGCGAGCTCGAGCTGGTAGAGGACCCTGCGGCCGCCGGCGGTCGGGTACTGGAGGGGCAGGAATTCCTCGGCCTTCTTCCGCTTCTCGCTGGTGCTGGTGAAGCCGTTGAAGGACAGTCGCTTCCGGGGCCACATCTCCCAGCCGGCGCGGTACACCGTTCCCTTGACGGGAGGCAGCCGGTGCAGGGAGTCGGCGAGCATGTCGGCATGGGTCTTAGCCTCGGCCCGCAGCGTGCCGGCGAGGGCGTGCAGGCGTTTCCTGACGGGTTCGAGCCGGGCCGTCCGCTCCTGGTCACCGAGGCCCGGTGCCCGGTAGTCGTCGATCAGGCGTTGCAGCTCGTCGTCGCGCCACCTGGTGTAGGGCACCTCGGTGGGCACGCCCTGGGCGATCCGGGAGATCATCTCGTCGATCAGCCGGCCGACGCCGACCGACGTGAAGCCGCCGGGGGTGGTGAGAACGCGGTTGATGAGCTGGTGGTTGTCACCGGTGTACTGCGTGAGGGCGAGGAAGTGTGCGAAGTCGAGGTCCTTGCCGGGGTGGGCCGCACCGGCCGCCGCCTTCTTCTCCAGGTGCCGCTGCTTGCGGCGCGCGGCGCGCACCGTGTCGCCGTGGACGGTGAGCATCCCGCCGTCCTCGCGCCCGGCCAGCGCCTGCTGCTCGTAGAGCGCGGCGTACGGCGGCTCGGGGAGCTTCGCCTGCGGCAGCGTGGTGCGGACGAAGGCGTCGAAGTCCCGGTACATCGCGGCCACGTCCTTGGAGGACGCCGTCAGGCCGGACAGGCTCGCGAGCCCGGCCGCTTTCGCGCCGCGCAGGATCTCGTACAGCGAGTGGTCGCGGCCCGTCAGCATCCAGGAGGCCATGGCGAGGAAGAACGCTCCCTCGGAACGCTCCTGCCCGCCGCCCGCTCCTCCCGGCACGGCCTTCAGCCAGCGGAAGGCGCTGAGCATGCGCGTGGTGGTGCCGGAGATGCCCGCCACGAGGGGTGCGCCGCGCTCGTGGTGCTTGCGGTACCAGGCGGCCGCGGGGTCCATGGCGAAGAGTGCCTGCCCCGAGGCCCAGGGCAGGGGGAACTCGGGGCCCTGCCGGCCGGCGGGGACCACGGCCGCCCAGATGTCCTCGGGGGTGACGTCGTACTCCTGGGGACGGATCCGGTCCCCGTCGAGCCGGATTCCTTCGACGCGCAGGGGGGTGGTGCTGCGCTGTGCGTGCGCGCGTTCTGCTTCGCTCAGGGGGACCCCGAGGTCCTGGTGGTGGCGAAGGGTGCTCCTGCCGGGTCCGGTCCCGGTCTGGGCTTCGGGCCGCTCGGTCCTGCCCTGCTGGCTGCGGCCCATCGACACGGTGGTGCCGGTGCCGTGCTGGAGGGTCATGTTGCCCAGGGCGAAGACGTCCTTCGCGAACAGCCGTCCGATGTCCTGCGGCAGGTGCCCGAGGACCCTGCGGGTGCCACCGGTGAGGTACTCCCGCTGCGCGCCGAGGGCTTCGGTGTCGAGGCCGAGTTCACGGGCGCGTCGCAGGTCGCCGTCGAGGACGATGCGGTGCAGGAGGGTTTTGAAGGAGACGTCGCGGTCGTCCCCGGACGGCCCGGGCTGGGGGCCGTATTTGTAGTAGGCGGCGTTGTAGAAGGCGGTGACGAGCTCGCGGACGGTGGCGGAGGAGCCCGGGGCGGTCCACTGCAGGAGCCGCTCCCGGGCGTCTCCCCCCGGTTCCCCGGTGCCGACCTGGCCGGCGCTGGCCGGGTCGTCCTTGAGGAAGGCCCCGGCTGCCTTCTCCTCAGTGAACTCCGCGCTCAGCACCTCGTTCAGCCTCAGCACGGCCGTCCGGGCGGCGCGGCCGACTTCGGGGGCGGCCGCCAGTGCCGCGCCGAGCCGCCGTTCGTAGAGCTCGGCTTCCTGGTGCCAGCGGGGCGAGGCGACGAGGCGCCGGTGGCCGAACGGCGCGCCAGCCGCGGCCTGCCGTCCGCCGGTGCCGAGCGCGTGGGCGGCCGCCGCCGCGTTGCCGGCCTGCTGCTGGAGCTCCTTGAGCCGGCCGGCGAGGACGTCGCCCAGTACGGCCGGTGGGGGCGATGCCGAGGGTGCCGCGGCTTCGGGGACGGGCTCGTGGTGCTGCTCCGGCCCGGGGAGCGGGCCCGGGCTCACTGCGACACCGCCTGCGCCACCCGTACCGCCTGTGCCATTGCGGGGAACCGGGACTCGTCCACGTACCGCCCGAGCTTCGCGTACTCCTCCCGGACGGCGGCCAGCAGGTCGGCCGTGGCCAGGGGACGGTCGTCGTCGGCA
This sequence comes from Streptomyces sp. URMC 124, assembly GCF_051386455.1. Taxonomy (NCBI): domain Bacteria; kingdom Bacillati; phylum Actinomycetota; class Actinomycetes; order Kitasatosporales; family Streptomycetaceae; genus Streptomyces; species Streptomyces sp. URMC 124. The sequence goes on along the minus strand of NZ_JBPQTS010000083.1, from coordinate 9,464 downwards.
GCGCGGTAGGCGGCGGTGACCGCGCAGCAGCGGATCGCGCCGCCGGGCAGGTCGAAGGCTCCGGCGAGCGCGGCGAGCGCGGCGTCGTCGAGGTCGGCGGCCCGGGGCGCCTCGGGGCCCAGGCAGCGGTCCCACAGGGTGCGGCGCTGCGTTTCGTCGGGGGCGGGGAAGTGCACGACGAGATCCAGCCGGCGCAGGAACGCGGGGTCGATGTTGGCGTGCATGTTGGTGGTGAGGAGGGCCAGGCCGTCGAAGGCCTCCAGGCGCTGCAGGAGGTAGGAGGTGCCGGTGTTGGCGTAGCGGTCGTGGGCGTCCTGGACGGCGGTGCGCTTGCCGAACACGGCGTCGGCCTCGTCGAAGAGGAGGACGGCGTTGACGGCGTCGGCTTCGGTGAAGATGCGTTCGAGGTTCTTCTCGGTCTCGCCGATGTACTTGTCGACGACGGTGGCGAGGTCGACGACGTACAGGTCGAGGCCGAGGTCCGCGGCCACCACCTCGGCGGCGAAGGTCTTCCCCGTGCCCGAGGCGCCGCTGAAGAGGGCGGTGACGCCGCGCCCGCGCCCCCCACCGGGCCGCATCCCCCACTGCCCGAGGACTCGGTCGCGGTGGCGGATGCGGCGGGCGAGGCCGCGCAGTTGCTCGTAGGGGCGCTCGGGCAGGACGAGGTCGGGCCAGGTGACGGCGGGCCGCACGCGGCGGGCGAGGCGGCCGAGGGTACTGCCGTTCCAGCTGCGGGCGGCGGCGTGGACGGCCGCGGGGCCGACGGGCGTGCCGTCCGCGTCGGCCTGGCGGCAGGCCGACGCGGCCACGGCGGGGATCCGGTGCGGGGCGATCCGGTACCGGGCGCCTGCGGCCGCCGCCTCGTCGGTTCCGGCAGCCGTCGCTTCGCCGGCCGCCCCGGCCCGGTGGGCGAGCGCGCGCAGCTCGTGCCGCCACAGCGCGGCCCGCGCGGGCTCCGTGAGGGGAGGGCACTCGATCAGGACGGGGGGCGTGGGCGTCCAGTGCGCGTCCCAGGGCTCCGGGCCGGTGAGGACGACCGGTACGGGCGGATCCGCGAGCGGGGCCAGGAGGCTGCGCACGCGCCCGGGGCCGGTAGAGGAGTCGGCGGCACCGACGGAGCCGAGGCTGACGGAGCCGACCGGGCCGACGAGCAGCCCGCAGCCCCGCAGCCGCGCTTCGAGGAGGGCGGCGCGGACCGCTGCCTCCGGGTGCGGCCCGTCGGCGAGGGCGGCGAGGTCGAGCCGGAGCGCCGGCCTGCCGAGCGCGGCCAGCGCCGTCTCGGCGATGCTGCCGGCCGCGCCGCCGGGCTCGTCGCGCAGGTGGGCGGACGGGTGGCGGGCGAGCAGCCCGGCGAGGCGGCGGGCCGTGGCGGCGAGCCGGCCGTCGTCCGGCGGCGGGAGCTGCGGCGCGGGCCGCGGGAGGCATACGGCGGTGCGCAGGGCGGCCGGCAGGGCGTCATGGCCCAGCAGGTGCGCGGTGACCCGGTCGGGGACGCGCAACGGGCGGGTCAGGTAGGGGCGTTCGGTGTCGTCGTCCTCCAGCAGGCCTCCGGCGCGCAAGGGGCCGTCGGGCGAGAAGAGGCGCCGGGCCATCGCGGAGGCGCTGGGGACGCCGCACAGGGTGAGGGCGAGGCCGGTGGTGGCGTGCCGGCAGGTGATGTCGTCGTTGAGGTATCCGTAACAGCGTTCGTAGCGTGCGTCGGTGTCGGGTGCGAGCGCGATCAGCAGCACGTCCACGTCCAGGGGGCCCAGGCCGAACTCCTGGGCGAGGCGTGTGAGGGGCGGTGCGGCACCGGCGGCGACGGCCGCCTCCTCGTGTGCGCGAAGGGCGGCGGTGAGACGGGCCTCGGCGGGGTCGGGAGGCAGCGGGCCGGTGGGGGCGTCCAGGAGGTGCGGGGCCGCGTCGTCGGAGATGTAGAGCCCCTGGAACGGGTCGAAGGGGGCATCGGCGGGCCCCGGGAGTCCGCCCGGGCCGGCCGCCGTCTCCTCACCGGTACGGACGGCGATGGCGCGCCGCACCCTGGCCTCGATGAGGGTCAGGCGGGCGAGGAGCCAGTCGGCGGCGGTGGGCGCCGCTGTCCCGGTGGCTTCGTCCGGGCGTGTCGGCGAGGGTGCGGTCATCGGCCCTCGCCTCCCGCGGTGATCTCCACGTTCTCGTCGCTCATCGCCAAGGGCTTGGTCACCCAGTGGTCGTAGCCGTCGGGGAGGTACGACAGCAAGGGCACGGTCACGGTGGCGTTCAGGGCGGGCACGAGCGTGTGGCCCACCGCGCTCCACAACTCCGTCAGGGCCCGGTCCTCGGCCGGCGGGTGGCCGACGTCGAGGAGGGCCTGCAGGTGCATCTGCTCCAGTTCCGGCGGGAGCCGCACTGCGAACTCGCGGCTCCTGGCGAAGCCGACGAGGAGTTCGCCGAGCATGCGGTGGGCGATGAGGGCGTCCGGGGCCCAGGCGCTGACGAGGTAGGACAGCCGGACGTACCGGGGCGGGTCGTGCTGCGCCAGTTTCTTCTGCTGTCCGGGTTCTCCGCCCTGTACGGGGCCGTACCGGTAGACGGTGCCGGTCTGCTTGCGGTCCAGGTCCTCGCGGATGTCGTACAGGTAGATGCCGACGGTCTCCGCGCCGGTCGTCTCCCCGTGCCCGCCGTCGCGGCCGGGGGGCTCGAAGGTGACGGGGAAGCCCGGCGGAAGGTAGGTGAGGTCATCCCGGACGCGCCCCTCCATTGCCTGGTCGACCAGTTCGATCATCTGCCCTGCCTCTGTCTGCCGCTGACGCCGCTGTCCGCGCCGGATGGATGGGGTCTCGTCCATGGATGGGGTCTCGTCCATGGATGGGGTTTGTACGGGGAAGGGTGGCGGGTGTCAGGCGGAGCCGTCCGGCCCGAGGATCGCCTGGCGGAGGTCGATGCCCAGAGCGGTGGTGCCCGCCTTCGCCGGCTCCGTGGTGTCGACCACCGCGACGGCGGCACCGGACGCGTCGGACACGTACACGCGCGGCTCCCCGGGATGCGGTGCGAGGGCGGCAAGCCCGGTGCCGGCCGGGACGGTGGAACGCAGTGCCCCGTTCCGGGTGTCGAGGATCGCGAGCGCTCCGCTGTTCTCCGAAGTCACGAAGAGCCTCTTGCCGTCGGCCGAGACCGCCACGGACTGCGGCGCGGTGAGGTGCGCGCCCTGCCAGGTCTCGGTGACCCCGGGCGGGCCGAGCGTGACGTCGGCGAGTCCGTCGGCGGTCAGGCACAGGGCGCTGCTGCCGTCCGGGCGGAAGACGGCGCCCGGACGAGCCCCCAGGCCGGGGGTGCCGCCCGCGAGCCGGGGCCGGGCGGGATCGCCCAGGTCCAGGACGTGGAGGCCGCCGCTTTCTCCCCCGACGAAGGCGTAGCCGCCCCGCGGGTGCACGGTGATGCTCCGGGTGCCGGGCGGGAGGGGGAGGCCCGGGCCGGGCAGGAGGACCGCTTGGGCGAGGTCACCGGTGACGTGCAGGACGTGGAGGAGGCTCGCGTCGCCGGAACGGGTCACCAGATAGGCGTGGCCGGTGTCACCCGGGTGGACGGCGATGTCTTCGACGGCGGGCAGGGGCTGCTGCACCATGCCCGTCACAGCAGGGCGGTCCGGCCGGGACGTGTCGAGCCCCCACAGGACGCCGCCCGCGGCACCGCCGTGAGCGGCGTCCTCCAGACCGCTGACGTAGCCCCACGGCTGCGAGGGGTGGAGGGCGATGCCGGTGGGCCGCGCGCCGCCGGTGAGCCGTACCGGCTCCGCCGCGGCGCGGACGGGCCGGCCGGCCGCGGACAGGTCGACGACGCGTACCTCGGGCACGGGGCCGGCGGCGTCCACCGCGTAGGCGTACGTCCCGCCCGGGTGCATGGCTACGGCGCACAGGGACGCGCCGGTGCTCAGTGAGGCGCCCCGGCCCGAAGCGGGCCCGGGCGGGCCGCCGCCGGGAGCCACGCCGTCGAGAGCCACGGCGTCCAGGCCGTTGTCCCGGGCGACATAGGCGTACGGGGCTCGGGGGTGGAGCGCCAGGGCCCGGGCATCCGCGGCCGCGTCCACGGAGCCGGAGCGAGAGCCGGAGCCGGAGCCGGAGCCGGAGCCGGACACAGCCGTACCGGTCCGTTGTGGGGTCCTGTCGAGGACGGAGATGCTGTTCCCGCCGTGGTTGGCGACGTAGGCCCGGACACCGCCCGGCGCGCTCGTCACGCCCATGGGGTCGTCGCCCACCCGGAGCGTGCTCACGTCGTGGTCGGCGAGACGGACGCACCGGACGGCCCCGGCGCGGCGGTCGGTGACGTACGCATAGGCGCCGTCCTCGGTGACGGCCACGTCCCACGGCTGCGAGTCGGCCGTCGCTCCGACCGGGACGGGCGTGACCATGGAGCCGAAGACCGTGACTGTCGGCCCGTCGAAATCGGCGATGCAGAGCGTGCCGTCGTCCGAGACGGCGGGCGAGTACGGAAGGACGTCTTTGTCGAGGGGTTCGGTCGTGCTCTTGCTCTTGTCGACGGCCTGCCGGGAGTCGTCCAGCGCGAGCACGGCCAGACGTGCCGGGCGCGAATCGACGGCCTTGTCGCCTTGGTTGACGACGCACAGGGTGTGGTCGTCGCGGCAGACGAGCCCGCTGGGGGTGTCGATGCCGACGGCCGACGCGGCGTTCGCCACGACCGTGACCGGCATGTCCCCTTCGAGGAGTACCCCGTACACCGTGCCCGTCGCCGTCTGCGCTCCCGGGTGGAGCTCTTCGTCGGCCGCGTACAGGAACCGGCCGTCCGGGGAGAGCGCGAGCCCGAGGTGGACGTTGGCCTGGTTCTGCTTGACGGTGATCGTCCCGGTGTGGTCCCCCTTGCCGTCGGCGACGTCGAACATCTCGACGGTGCCCCTGTTGCCGGCGGCGTTGGAGACGTAGAGGGTGGCTCCGTCGGGCGAGAGAGCAAGGCCGTAGGGCTGCACCAGTGCGGCGGGGCTCTTGGTGATGGTCCGGCGGAAGGTCCACGCGTGCCCCTCACCGTCGCGCCCGAGGACCGACACGGTCCCGTTCTGGTAATTGGCGACGTACAGCAGCCGTTCGTCCGGTGACAGGGCCATCTCGTGCGGGCCCGACAAATGCCCCGTCTCCGCGTCGATGACCGCCGTGTGTGCCCACCGGCCCGGGGCGTCCCTGGTGAGGACGGCGATCTGCCCGCCGGGCCGGCCCTCCTGGGTCTCGCCGAAGTCCGCGACGTACATCGTCCTGCCGTCGCGGGACAGGGCGACGCCGTCGGGCTGCCGGCACCGGACGACCTCCGCGCCGATCGTGAACGTGCCTCCGTGCGGGTCGACGAGCGACACCGTCGCCGTGCCGTGGTCGGCGGTCACCGCGTACCGGCTGTCCGGGGTGACGGCCACGCCGTGCGGCCGGGAACCCGGCGCGAGGGCGACGGGAACCACCCGGGCGCCCTCGCCGCCCTCCAGGGTCTGTCCGGAGGCGGGTTTCAGGAGGAGAAGGTGGTCCGAGTCCGGGCTGGTCGCGCAGGCGAACGTCCGGTTCGGCGCCACGGCGGCGTCCCAGGGCTTGTGCCCTGCCGTGAGGTCGACGGGCGTGCCGAGCGTCAGGTGTGCGAGATCCAGCACGGCGAGCTTGGTGGACGCGGTGTCGGCCGCGTAGGCCCACCGGCCGTCCGGGGAGACCGCGACCCCGGCGGGCTCCGAGCCGGCTCCCGTGCCGACCTCCCCCGCCTTGTAGGGGGCCGCGCGGACGGTGACGAGGTGGCCCGTCGCCTGGTCGGTGACGTACGCGTACTGGCCGCCGGGTCCGAACACCACGCCCGAAGGCACCGTGGCGACTTCGAGGTCCGCGGTCTCCTGCCCCTGCCCCTGCGTGTCCAGATGAATGGCGGTGACCTTCCCCGTCGTCCGGCTGACGACGTGGACCAGACGGCCGTCCGGCGCGAAGGCCACGGCGACGGGGTGCGCACCGGTCGCGACCGTGGCGACGGGGCCCATCCGCCCGCTCCCCCGGTCGAGTCCGGCGACCGCGACCGACGCCGAGCCGTAGGCGGCCACGCAGATGCGGTCGCCGGCCGGGCTCACCGCGACCGCGCGCGGCTCGGCGCCGACGGTCACCGGGGACCCTTCGGGCACTTCGGTGCCCTGGACGAGGTCGATGATCGTCACCGCACCGGCCGTGGCGTCCTTCCTGCTTGCGACGTACGCGAACGCCCCGCCCACGGACACCGCGGCCGCCCCGGTGGCTCCGCTCACCGGCACGGAGCCGGTCACGGACGGTGCGGCCGGCCCGGCCACGCCGATGACCGAGGCCGTACCGCCCGTCACGTCGACGGCACAGACCCGCTCCCCCGAGGGGGCCGCCGCCAAGGTGCACGGTCCCTTGCCGACCGCGAGTTCGGCCACGCGTTCGCCGTCCGCCTCGAACACCACGATCCCGCCCGAGTCGTCCGCCACGCAGACGCGGTCGCGGGCGAGTCCGGCGACGACGGAGACCGGCCCCGGACCGGTGGGAACGCTGTGCAGCACCACGGGCTCGGCACCGGTCAGGTCCACCACCGACAGCGTCCCCGAGCCGTGCTCGGCGACGTAGGCCCGGGTGCCGTCCGCGCCGGTGGCCACCGCGCGGGGGTTGCTCCCGACCGCGGCGGTGCGCGGCGGCTCCGGGCTCCCCGGCGTGCCGAGGCCCACGACGGCGAGCCGGTCCGCCGCCCAGTCCACGGCCAGCAGCCGGGGACCCCCGAGCGGGGTCCGGCTTCCGGCGCCGCCCTGTTCCGTCCCGCTCATGACGGCACCTCCGCAATGGTGATCCGGTGTTCGACGGAGTACACGGTCTCGCCCGGCCCGCAGCCGAGCAGGTCGACGGGCTCCCCGGCCGCGCCGCTGCGCGGATCGACCGGCGTCAAGGTCGCGGTGGCGACGCGGGCGACCCCGGGCACCCGCTCCAGGATCCGGAACGCCTCCCCCACGTGCACCGGGCGGCCCAGCGGCCAGCCGGTGCCGTCCGGGCCGCCGCCGACCGGGCTGAAGTACCGGTACAGGGCGCGCTCGGCGGCCGCCCCGAGGGCGGCCCGCTCGGCGGCGGTCCGGTAGTCGGCGGGCACGATGCGGGCGTCGATGCGGAGGCCCTGATAGCCGGGCTGTTCCAGCCACACGGGGACCCCTTCCGGCTGGCGGGCCCGCAGGGAGCGCCGCAAGGTGTCGCAGGCGTCGCGGCCGGGGGCGAGCATGTGGAACGGGAACCAGCCGCGTTCGTCGGCCGTGACGAAGGGGATGACCATGAGCCGTACGCCGGCCTGGGTGTTGCCGCCGCTGGTGTCCGTGTAGCCGTTCTTCCCGCCGCGTGTGGTGGAGGTGTTCGCCACCCCCACGACACCGTCCGCGGGCTCCCTGACGCGGTTGAGGCCGCCCGGGGGGATGTCGTTGGCGGCGGCGCCGAGGGTCACCTTGTACGGGCTGCTCGTCGTGACCTTCGTACCTGCCGGGGGAACCTTGCCGTACTGGCGGTTGCCGAGCCAGGGGCCGAAGTGCACCTGTCCCGTGCTGGCGTTGACGACGACGTGCTCGTTGCCGGGCTGGGAGTCGGTGAAGGAGAGGACGGTCGTCCAGTCGTCCTCGCCGACGCGGATCGCGGGCAGGTCGCCGTACACCGGCGCTTCGAGCACCGAGAGGACCTGTCCGGGCTCGCCCGTCGAGTCGGCCTCCTTGTGACCCGCGGGGTGTGTCGCGTACTGCACCGCAGGCACGTCCTTCGTGGTGCCGGAGTCGGCATGGACGGTGTACGCGGTGTCGTCCGTGCCCTTGGGGTCGAGGATCTGGACGGCCAGCCAGCAGGTGGCCCCGTCCACCGGAAGGTCCTGGCCGGGGGCATCGAGGACCTCTTGCGGCGTCGTGGCGACCTCGCCCCGGTCGACCGCGGCCAGCCACCGCGCGGAACCGGCCAGGGGAACGGGGTGGGCGGCGAGGGTCGCCTCCTGCCCGCCTTGTCCGCCCTTTTCGCTCCCCGCGACCGTGATCTGCTCGGCGGATGCGGCGGCATACGCGCACGGTAAGGCGGGGTCCCACCAGGGCCTGCCCTTGCGGGGGGCGAAGACGGACACCGCGATGCGGTCGCCCGGCTGCCGCCCGTCCCCGGACGCCGCGATCCATAGGGTGAGGTTCCGCGGATCGTGCGGTTGGGTGATGCGCACCAGGGCGAGCACCAGCCTGCCGTGTTCCTTGAAGGGGCCGGAGAAGCCGGACTGCGCCGCGTAGCTCCCGGCGAGGAACATCTCTTCGGCAGCGGTAACGTTCGGGCGGAGGCGGAGGGGGGCCGTGCCCATGGGTTCGGGGAGCACGCGGACGGCCGCCGCGGTCGTGGTGAAGACCGTCTTTCCATCCTCCGTCGTGACCTGTGCCCCTGGGGCCACCTCGCGCAGGCCGGGCGCGAGAGTGAACCGTACGTCGGTCCTGGCGGGCTCCCAGGGGACGTAGTTGCGTGCCGGGTCGAGGGCGTCGTCGGTCAGGTCCCGGATGTGGTGGATGCGGGCCATGCCCGCGGAGGCGGCGAGGGCCAGCTGCTCGTAGTCGCGCGGGACGACGGCCCGTTCGGGCACGGGCGAACCGAGCGGCAGGCGCATCGCGCAGGCGGCGGCGCTCTCGCGTTCCGTGCCGCCGACGGCGGGGGCGGGGTTCGTCACGGACGAGACGTAGGGCAGCGGCGTCCGCACCACCGTGATCGTCCGGGCGGGCACGTTGCCCCGGACGCCGCCGCCGGACAGATAGCGCCGCGCCCGGACGACCGCGCCCGCGGGCAGCGCCGCCCCGTGCTGCCGCGGACCGCGGGCCCCGGCCACCAGCGGCGCGAACACGGCCTCGCCGGTGCGCGGGTCCAGGGTGAAGTGCCGGTCGCCGGGCCCCGATCCGGCGAGCGAGGCGACGTGTGTCCACCGTTCGGTGCGCCCGCCGAGGCCGGCCTCGACGACGAGGGGGTCGGTGGACCGCGACATCGGCGGGTGGGCGAAGCGGAAGCGCTCGCCGGGGCGGCCGGAAGCCGTCCCCAGCGTCTCGTCCTGGACGAGCCGGGCCTGGACGACCGGGACGGGCACGCTCAGCACGGGGTTGAGGGCGACCTCGGTCAGGGGAACCTGTCCCGCTTCGGTGCGGTAGCGGATCAGGCCCACGTCACGCAGCCGGCGCGGCGCGTCCTGCGCCTGTCCGGGATCCGTCTGCCGGTGGAGGAGGAGCTGGGCGGGGGCGTGGGCGGACGGGAGGTCGAGGGTGATCCGTCCCGGCAGTCCGGGACCGGTCACGCTGTCCGTCACGACGCGGCACGGCGTCCAGTGCGTCCCCTGCCAGGCCTCCCACCGGCCCCGCGCCGTACGGCCGCCGTCTCCGGCCGTGGTGGCGAAGGCCTCGCCCAGCCGGACGTCGAGCGTCACCCGGGTGTTGGGGACGGGCACGGACAGGACCATCAGGGCGTAGGGATCGGGCTGGGCGGGCGGGCCGGCGG
>NZ_JBPQTS010000082.1:0-31193 GCF_051386455.1 Streptomyces sp. URMC 124 | reverse complement strand
GGGGTGCGAGCTGGGAGCGGGTGGGGGCGATGCCGCGCACGGCGAACGCCGCGCCCGCGCCCAGCGCCGCGCCGACCAGCACGTCACCCGGATAGTGGACACCGGTGTAGACGCGCGAGAAGCACACCGAGGCCGCGAGCGGTGCCAGGGCCAGCCCCCAGGCGGGGTTCTCCAGCGCGACGCCCGTCGCGAAGGCGACCGCCGACGCCGAGTGCCCCGAGGGGAACGACGTCGTGAAGGGCTGCCGGGACAGCTGCCGGACGACCGGCACCGCGTCCAGCACCGGGCGCAGCCGCCGCACCGACTTCTTGCCCACCGTGTTCACGGTCGCCGAGGCGAGGGCCAGCGACGCCACCCCGCGCAGGGCGGCGCGCCGCGCGGGCCGCCCGCCGGCCAGGGCCGCGCCCGCCGCCACGCCGAACCACAGCAGCCCGTGGTCCGCGCTGCGCGACAGGCGCGGCAGGACGCGGTCGCCGCCGGGCCAGTGCCGGGCGGCGACCGCGAGGAACGCCGCCCGGTCCCAGGAACTCACGATCTTCCGCATGGCCCACGTGTACCCCGCCGGCACGATCCGACGCCGCCGGACCGGCCGCCCCGACCCGCCCGGCGGACCGCCGGAGGGACCCGCGGGCGGGCGCACGGGGCGCCGCGCGCCGACAATGGGGGCCATGACCGATGCGACGCTGCTGAGCCGGCACCGGGAGGCGCTCGCGCTGTTCACCGAGCGCGTGCACGCCGTCCGCCCCGATCAGTGGGACGATCCCACGCCCTGCACCGAATGGTCCGTACGCGCACTCGTCAACCATCTGGCCGTGGAGCAGCTGTGGGTGCCGCCGCTGCTGGAGGGCCGGTCCATCGACGACGTCGGCGACGCGCTGGACGGCGACCGTCTGGGGGACGACCCGGTGGCCGCCTGGGACGCGGCGGAGGCCGCCGCGCGCGAGGCGTTCGCCGCGCCCGGGGCCCTGGAGCGGACGGTGGAGCTGTCCTCAGGACCCTCCGACGCCCGTGGCTACTGCTCCCAGATGGCGGCGGACGCCGTCGTGCACGCGTGGGACCTCTCCCGGGCCATCGGCGCTGACGAGCAGCTGCCGAAGCCGCTGGTGGAGCTCACGCGGCGCGAGGTGGAGCCCTACGCCGACAGCCTGGCGAGCACGGGGCTGTTCGCCGAGGCCGTGGAGCCGCCGGCCGGGGCCGACGCCCAGACCGTGCTGCTCGCCCGGCTCGGGCGCCGGGTCTGACGGCACCCCCGGGACCGCCCCTCCCCCGACGGCTCTCCCCGGGCGGCTCACCCGGGCCGCCTTCCGCCCGCCCCCTGCAGCTCCCCGTACGGCCGACCGGCAGGCGCCGTGTCATCGGCGCCGGGCTGGGCAGGATGCCGCCATGGCCTCCTCCCCTCTCACGCTCCTCACGCCCCGCCTGACACTGCGCCGCTGGCGCGCGGACGACCTCGAACCGATGGCCGCCGTCAACTCCGACCCCGAGGTGATGCGCTGGACCGGCGACGGCTCGGTGCACGACCGGGAGCGGACCTCGGCCGCCGTCGCGGCGTGGGAACGGGAGTGGGACGAGCACGGCGTGGGCCTCTTCGCCGTCGAAGTGCGCCGCTCGCGCCGGCTGGCCGGCTACGCGGGCCTGTCCGTCTCCGCCGAGCTGCCCGAGCTGCGCCCGGCCGTGGAGATCGGCTGGCGGCTCGGCCGCCCCTTCTGGGACCACGGCCTGGCCACCGAGGCCGCCCGCGCCGTCCTGGACTTCGCCTTCCGTGACCGCGGGCTCGCCCGGGTCGTGGGCGTGCACCGCACCGGCCACGAGGCCCCCGCGGCGGTCATGCGCAAGCTGGGGATGCGGCAGGAGCGGGAGACGACGCACCCGGAGTACGGCGTGCCCGTCTGCGTCCACGTCATCGAGGCGCGGCCGTAGGCCCTCCGTGGACGCCCCCCGCCGGGTCGCTGCCGGGCAGGGCCAGGGGGAGCGGGGCGGTCCGGGAGGCGGTGGCCGGATCCGCCCACCGCGGAAGGACGCGGGAGCCGCCGACGGGCAGGTCCCACAGGTCCTCGCGCGGGCGGCCGGTCGCCTCCCAGGCGGCGCGGACGCGCCGCAGCGGCTCCAGCGGGGGCTCGGCGGAGAGGGTGAAGGTCGACCAGTGCATGGGCGCCATCGCCCGGGCGCCCAGGTCCCGGCAGGCGGTGACGGCCTCCTCCGGGTCGGTGTGCACGGTGCCCAGCATCCAGCGCGGGTCGTACGCGCCGATCGGGAGCAGGGCGAGGTCGATGCCGCCGTAGCGGCGGCCGATGCGCTCGAACCAGTGGCCGTAGCCGGTGTCGCCCGCGAAGTAGACGCGCTGCCCGGCGGGGGCGGTCATCACCCAGCCGCCCCACAGCGAGCGGCAGGTGTCGGTCAGGGTGCGCTTGCTCCAGTGGTGGGCCGGGACGAAGTCGAAGCGGACGGGTCCGGCCGGTCCGGGCAGTTCGACGGCCTCCCACCAGTCGAGCTCGGTGACGCGCGTGAAGCGGCGGCGGCGCGCCCAGCGGGCCAGCCCGGCCGGCAGGAGCAGCGGGGTGTGGCGGGGCAGCCGTTTGAGGGTGGGGGCGTCGAGGTGGTCGTAGTGGTTGTGGCTGATGACGACCGCGTCGACCGGCGGGAGGTCCTCCCAGCGGACGCCGACCGGGGTGAGCCGGGGCGGCGTGCCGAGGATCCTGCGCGACCAGACGGGGTCGGTGAGCACGGTGAGACCGCCGATGCGCACGACCCAGCTGGCGTGCCCGGCCCAGGTGACCGCGGCCGTGGCGGGGTCCGTGACCGGCAGCGGGCCGGGTGCGACCGGCAGTTCGGCGACCTCGCGCAGGGCCTCGGCGCCGGGCCGCAGCCGCCCCTCGCGGGCCAGCCGGGCGAGGGCGCGCACGCCGGGCAGGGGCGCCGTGAGGCGGTCGGCGAACGACTTGGGCCAGATGCGGATCTCGCCGAGCGGGCGCGGCTCGGCGAGCGGGCGCTCGGTCTGTTCGGTCATCGAGGGGGCTCCAATCGCTGGGGGACCGGGGCGGTGCGGCGCGCGCCCGGCGCGGTGTGCGCCGGTCTCGCACGGGCGGCCACGGTAGGTCAGCCGCCGGCGAGCCGGCCGAAGGCCGAGCCGAAACCGGTCAGTGCGGCGCGCACGCCCGGCTCCTGAAGCGGGTCCGGGGCGTCCAGGGCGCTCTGCCGTTCGTCCTCGCCGGTGCCGAGGAGGGGCGGGGTGGAGATGCGGACCCGCAGGGCGTCGGGGTCGTCGCCGAAGCGGTGGCCGCCGGGCACGGGGTGGCCGAGCTCGGTGCTCAGGTGCGCCTCCAGCTCGACGGAGTCGGTGATGCCGCGGGCGGCGAGGGCGGCGCGCAGCTCTCCCAGGTCGGCGTAGAGGTAGGGGCCGGCCTGCGGGGGGCGGCTGAGGACGCCGGCGGCGGTGAGGCGTTCGTGGGCCGCGCGGGCGAGGGCGCCGTAGATCCGGACCGCGGTGGCGGTCCGGGCCGTGACGGGCCCCGGCTCGTCGAGGGCGTAGGCGGCGGCCGCGGCGACGGGCGGCGGCAGCTCGGCCCGTACGGCGGCGAGCGCGGAGGTGACCCGGGCGCGCAGGACCGGGCCGCGGCCTCCGGCCGGGAAGCGGGCGACGGCGGCGGGCCAGGCCGTGGGGAAGAGGCCGCCGGTCAGGTCGCTGAGGACGACGACGTGGTCGGGCCACATCTCGGCGGGGCCGAAGAAGACCGTGCCGCCGGGGTCGTGGCGCATGTCGCGCCACGTCTCGTCGCTGACGACGGTCAGCTCCTCGGCGACGGCCGCCTCGCACACCTCGTGCAGGAGCTCGGGCGGGGTGACCGAGCCGGTGGGGTCGTCGGCGACCGACAGGACGAGGACGCGGGGTCTGCCGCCCTCGGCGCGGATCCGGCGCACGGTCTCCAGCAGCGCGAAGGGGTCGGGCACGCCGCCGCACTCGGCGGGCACGGGCACGTGGTAGGTGGGGCGGCCCGCGAGCCGGGCCAGCGGCGGGTACCAGGCGGCGCAGGGGCGGGTGAGCAGGACGTCGCCGCCGGCCCCCGCGAGGATCGCGAGCAGCAGGGGCTGGGCGCCGGGCGCCGCGAGGACGTGCTGGGGCGCGGTCGGCAGGCCGCGCCGGGCCCAGTAGCCGCAGGCGGCCGCGCGCAGGGCGGGGCCGCCGCCGACCGGTTCGGGCGCGCTGTCCCGGGCGGCCCTCGCGAGGCGCTCGGCGAGCTCCGGCAGCACGGGGAGCCCGCGCTCGGGCGCGGTGCCGGCCGGGAGCGCGGGAAAGCTGACCTGCATCCGTCCGTACCTCCGACCGCCGCGCCGTCCGCACCGGGCGGCAGCGCCTCGGCGGCACCGGGGCCGCCTGCTGCCGCCCCCGTCCACCTTCCCAGATCAGGGGGTGCGGGGCGGGCCGACACGGGCGGGCGGGTGACGGTGTCCGCCCGTGGCCGGGGCGTGCGCAGGGCCCGCGGGGCGGGGGCCGGTGCGGGGACGGCTGGACGAATCACGGCCCGGAGCCCTGATCGCAGCACCATTTGCGGCCGCCGGGCGGGGGCCGCGGGACAAAAACAAAGGATTTTGCGGACTGCTCGGCTCCGGTCACCATGTCGTGTCGCACATCCTGGCGAACCTGCCCGCTGGACCGAGAGGCACACCCCCTCATGCACGACACCGACGGCACGCACACCCGCCGTTTCGGCCTTCCGACCGCCACTGCCCTGGTCATGGGCAACATCATCGGCGGCGGCATCTTCCTGCTGCCCGCGTCCGTCGCCCCGTTCGGCACGGTCAGCCTGCTCGCGTTCGGCGTCCTGACCGTCGGCGCCATCGCCCTGGCCCTGGTCTTCGGGCGCCTGGCGGAGCGCCATCCGAAGACCGGCGGCCCGTACGTCTACGCGCGCGAGGCCTTCGGTGACTTCGCCGGCTTCCTGTCCGCCTGGTCGTTCTGGACCATGACGTGGGTGAGCAACGCGGCCCTCGCGGTCGCCGGCGTCGGATACCTGCACGTCATGACCGGCAAGGGCTCGATGGCGGGCGACCTCGCCATGGCCCTGGCCATGCTGTGGCTGCCGACCCTGGCGAACCTGGCCGGTACGCGCTGGGTGGGCGCGGTCCAGATGGTCTCCACGGTGATGAAGTTCGTGCCGCTGCTGTTCGTCGCGGTGGTCGGCCTGTTCTTCTTCGACCCGGACAACCTCGGCTCGTTCACCACCTCCGACGGCAACTGGACCGGCGGGCTGACCGCGTCGGCCGCGATCCTGCTCTACTCCTACGTGGGCGTGGAGTCCGCCGCGATGAGCGCGGGCGAGGTCCGCGACCCCGAGCGCAACGTGGGGCGCGCGAGCGTCCTGGGCACCGTGGGCGCGGCACTGGTCTACCTCCTGGGCACCGTCTCGGTCTTCGGCACCGTCCGGCACGACAAGCTGGTGGAGTCGACGGCGCCGTTCTCCGACGCGGTCGACGTGATGTTCGGCGGCCACTGGGGCGGCATGCTGATCGCCGCCTGCGCCGTGATCTCCATCGTGGGCGCCCTCAACGGCTGGACGCTGATGAGCGCCCAGGCCCCCTACGCCGCCGCGAAGGACGGGCTGTTCCCGGCCGCCTTCGGGAAGAAGAAGCGCGGCGTGCCGACGTTCGGCGTGCTCGCCGCCGCGGTCCTCGCCTCGGGCCTGACGGTGGTCAACTACACCTCGGGCGTGGGCGGGGTCTTCGAGATCCTCGTCCTCATCACGACGTTCTCGGCGACGGTGCCCTACCTGCTGGCCGCCGCCGCGCAGGTGTACTTCCTGCTGACGGGCCGGCGCGACAAGGTGCGCACCGGGCGTTTCGTGCGGGACATGGCGCTCGCGCTGGGCGCGTTCGCCTTCTCCTTCTGGCTGGTGGCGGGCGCCGGGTACGCGGCCGTCTACCAGGGCGTGCTGTTCCTCTTCGCGGGCATCCTCGTCTACGTGTGGCTGACGGCCCGCCGCCCCGCGGCGGAGGCCGGTGCGGGGGCCGCCGCCGCGGAGGAGACGCGGGAAGCGCCGGAGAAGGCGGCCGTCAGGCCGTGACCCCGCCGTCGAGGACGAGGTCGGCGCCGACGGTGTAGCCGGCCTCGTCCGAGGCGAGGTGGAGCACGGCGGACGCGATCTCGTCGGGGGTGCCCGCGCGGCCGACGGGCACCTCGCGGCGCATGCGGTCGGCCTTGTCGAGCGAGGACTCGCCCGGGCGCGAGGACATCGGCGTCTCGACGGGCCCGGGGCTCACCGAGTTGATCCGCACGCCCTCGCCGATGTGGTCCAGCGCGGCGTTGCGCGTGAGGGCCGAGACGGCCGCCTTCGTGGCCGTGTAGGCGCCGAAGCCGGGCTTGCGGCGGTGCGCGCCGACGTTGGACGCGATGTTCACGATGGCACCGCCGCCGTTGGCGCGCATGTGCCCGATCTCGTACTTCATGGACAGCCAGACGCCCTTGAGGTTGGTCTCGACGATCCGGTCCCAGTCCTCCTCGGGCACGTCCGCCACCTTGGCCGGGGGCACGGCCAGGCCCACGTTGTTCACGGCGACGTCGAGGCTGCCGAAGCGCGCGACGGTCTGCTCCACGAGGGCCCGGACACTCTCGGCGCGGGTCACGTCCGCGGTGACGGCCACGGCCTCGCCGCCCTCCGCCTCCACGAAGGCCACGGTCTCCTTCAGCGGCTCCTCCCGGCGGCCCGCCACCACGACCCGCGCGCCCTCCCGGGCGAAGGCGAGGGCGACGGCCTGGCCGATTCCCGTACCGCCTCCGGTGACGAGGACGGTCCGGCCGGTGAAACGTGCGGTCATGTCGGCACTCCTAAGCGATGCGGCGAATAAAGGCGTGTGTGGTGCATGAGATGCCGTGGCGGCGCCGGCGGTCCGGAAAGGGAGCAGGAGTCCGTCACCTTCGCCCTCCGGTCCGCTCCGGTTCGCCCTCCGGTTCACTCCAGCAGGGCGAGGGCCTGTGCCGCCGCGTCCTGCAGCCGGGCCCGGCCGGGGACGGCCTTGCCGACGACCCGCATGCCCTGCATCAGGACGAGCAGCATGCGGGCGAGGGCCGCGGGGTCGCGGCCGGCGGGCAGCTCGCCCTGTTCGCGGGCCCGCGTCAGCGCGGCCGTGAGCGCCGCCTCCAGGGCGAGCCAGCTCTCTTCGACGCCGCGGGCCGCGGCGGGATCGTGCGGCGCCAGCTCGACGGCGGTGTTGGTGACGAAGCAGCCGCGCCGCAGCTCGTCGTCGGCCGCCTCGTCGGCGAAGCGGGTCACCAGCCCGCGCACGGCCGGCAGGGCCGGGCCCGGGCGCGAGAGCTCCTCGGCGACGCGCGGGCTGTGCTGCTCGCTGTAGCACTGCAGCGCCTTGAGGTAGAGCTCGTGCTTGCTGCCGAACGTCGCGTACAGGCTGGCCCGGGCGATGCCCAGGTGGGCGACGAGGTCGGCCATCGACGTCGCCTCGTAGCCCCGCCGCCAGAACAGCTCGACGGCCGACTGGAGCGCGGCGTCCGGGTCGAATTCCTTGGTCCTGGCCATGAGTTGACCGTAGCGGATTCGAGAACGTTCGGTCAAGAATGAACGGTCCAGAAAGCGCGGCGCAGCACGGCCCGGCCGCGGGAGGCGGCCGGGCCGGCAGGGCGGGCGGATGCGGGGGCTACGAAGGCTACGGGCGGATGCGGATGCCGATGCGGATGCCTACGGGGCCGGCCGCATCCTGAAGTCGTACTCCTGGGGCAGCGCCTGCGCTCGCACCCGGGCGCGGATCTCCTCCGTGACGGGCCCCTCCCCCGCCGCCAGCGCTGCCTCGATCGCGTACCAGGTCTCGCCGAGGGACTCGTCGCCCTCGCGCAGGTCCTCCACCTCGAAGCCGGCTTCGAAGATCTCCCGCGCGGCCGCGGCGTCCCCCTGCGCGAGGAGCACCCGGGCCCGCAGCAGCCGGAAGCGGCCGCGCTCGCGCACGGCCGGGCGCAGGGCGTCCAGGACCGCCCCGGCGTCGTCCGCCCGGCCGGCGGCCAGCAGGGCGTCCGCCGCCTCGCGGCCGAGCGTGGCCAGGGCTGCGGTCCACGAGGCGCTCTCGCGCTGCTCCGCGCGGGCCTCGCCGAACGCCTGCAGATAGCGCTCGGCGGCGCGCTCGGGGTGGCCGTCCTCGGCGTCGGCGAAGGCCAGGCAGCGCTTGGCCCACCACAGCCCGCCCGCCGCCTCCCAGGCGCGGACGGCCTGCGAGCGGTCGCCGGTGTGCCAGCGGGCGACCCCGAGGTGGTAGGCGCCGCACAGGTCGCCGTCGCCGATGGTCTCCAGCAGCTCGCGCCAGCGGGGCGACACGAGCGAGGGCCCGGGCGGCAGGCCGCGGTCCGGCCGCGGGAACTCCCCCCGGTGCAGGAACTCCAGCCAGGGCTCCTGCTCCTCCCCCAGCGTGGCGGGCGCGAAGGGCGTGCCCGGCAGGTCGTAGTGGCCGCGCTCGGCCTCCAGCGCCCCCCAGCCGGAGCCGCAGTACAGGCTCTCCTTCGGCTCGGTGTCGGCGTACGGACGCCACGCCGCGTACGCCGCGTCCACGTCGGCGCGGGGCAGGGCCGCTTCGAGCCGGGCGGCCACCTCGCCGCGGGCCGCCGCCCAGTCGGCGCCGTGCACGGCGGCCGGGTCCGCGGCGAGCGGCCCGTAGGCCTCCAGCCAGGCGAACGCGCCGCCGGCCTCCAGCGGCACGTGCTCCAGCTGGGTGCGGGCGAGCCCGGCCTGGATCTCGGCGTAGCCGCCGGTGCCCGGCTCCGTGAGCCACTCCTGCCAGCGCCGGCCGCCGCGGCCCGAGCCCCAGACGAAGAGCTTGCGGCCGCGCAGCAGGTCGGTCGAGGTCTGGACGAGGCCGTGGCCGTCCGCGCCGAGGGAGGCGATCCAGCGGCGTTCGCTTCCGGGCACGTCGTAGAAGAAGTCGGAGGCGTGCGTGCTGCGCAAGGGGTAGGTGCGGTCGGCGCCGTCCCACTCGGGCACCGGGACCCGGCTCAGGGTGCGCTCGTAGCCGAACCGCCAGGCCGCCTCGGCGGGGGCGAGCACGCGGGTGCGCGCCTCCTCGGGGACGGCGGTGTTGGACCACCAGTAGACGGGGGCGGGCCGGTCGTGGGGGTTGCGGACGCGCACGCCGACGTAGAGGAAGTCCGATCCGTCGGGCAGCCACAGGTCGACCTGGAACGGCAGGTCGCGCAGCCGCTCCCACTCCCACAGGCGCAGCATCTCGCCGCCGTCGGGGGCGGGGACGCGGGCCGCGTGCAGCGGGGCCACGGACAGGGTCGTGTGGCCGGTCGCACCGATGTTCCATTCGATGCCGCCGGAGAACCAGGCGCCGTTGAGCGCGAAGTGGGCGGGCTGCAGGACGGGGTTGGAGTAGACCAGCTGCCGGCCCGTCGGCTTGTGCTCCAGGGAGTGCACGCGCCCCCCGAGGCCGGGCAGGACGGTGGCGCGCAGCCGGTCGTTCTCGATGACGATCGCGTCGAGGTCGGCGAGGGCGCGCTTGCGGGTGTAGTGGTCGCGGCGGCGCACGGGCAGCAGGGACCGCAGGGGCGCGTGGCCGGCCTGCCGGGCCATGTCGGGGGGCAGGGCCCTGCGCTGCTCCGCGCTGATGCGGTGGACGTCGGCGGCCGTGCGCAGGGACGGCAGCGGATCCTCCGCGCCGGGCGGGGCGGTGGGCAAGGACAGCACGGCGCGTCGGATGGTCGTGGGCACGGCAGCCTTTCTCAAGCCAGGGAGGTCGGTCCCGGGGGGCGGTCCTGGTGCTCCGGCAGCATGTCCGCGGTGATCGCCCAGCGTTCGTGGTCGCGCCACGCCCCGCCGATGAAGAGGAACTCCGGGGAGAACCCCTCCAGCCGGAAGCCGTGCCGCTTCACCAGCGCGAGCGACGCCGTGTTGCCCGGCTGGATGTTCGCCTCCAGGCGGTGCAGGCCCATCGGGCCGAAGGCGTGGCGCAGCACGAGCCCGAGGCCCTCGCTCATCAGGCCGCGGCCGGCGGCCGGCACGAACGCGCCGTAGCCGAGCGCGCCGCACTGGAAGGCGCCGCGGACGATGTTGTTGACGTTGACGAAACCCGCCGGGCGGCCGGAGTCCCGCAGGCACACGAGAAAGCCCGCCCGCTGCTCCCCGTCGAGGCGGGCGGCGTACTGCGCGAAGCCCTCCTCGGTGGTGGGCATGGACAGCCACGGGTGGTGCAGGGCCGCGCTGTCCCGGACCAGGCGGGTGAACTCCGGACCGTCCCCGGGCGTGACGGGCCGGATGGCGACGCGCGCCCCCTCGGCGAGGGGCCGCGCGTCGGTCGTCTCGTGGTCGGGCACGGCTTCATCGTACGGTCCGGCCCGCTCCGGGAGCAGGAGCCGCGATCACACCACCACCGGACGGAGGTCGGGGCCGACGACGTGCGAGGGGGGCGGCGGCCCGGCCTCGTCGTGGAAGAAGTGCGCGCCGTACCAGACGACGAGGTCCTGTCCGTCCACCGACTCGCCGCTCACGAAGTTCCCGATGTGGGCGCGGGTGTCGGAGGGGCGTCCGTCGTCGATCTCGGTGCCCCGGTAGCGCACCACCCACAGGTCGGCCACGCCGTAGGCGTCCGCCGTGCCGTCGTTCGCGCCCGGCACCAGGGCGTAGCCGCGGCCCGTCGCGGGGGCGACGACGCGCCACTGCCGGTGGCGCGCGGGGTCGCGGGTGCGCTGGGTCTCCAGGAGGACGGGCGTCCAGCCGGTGCCGTCGTTGAACTCGTCCACCCGGTTGGCCGTCGTGCCGCCGACGTCCGGGTCGAACCGCCAGTACACGTGGTGCGTGTGGGCCAGGCAGGTGCACGGGTTGGTGACGGCGGCGAAGCCGAAGCGCGGCCGGATCACCCCGTCGTCGGCGAGCCGCCACTCGGTGACGTAGCGGTACCAGCCGGCGGCGAGTTCGCTGACGATGCGCAGCACGGAGCCGTCGTGGAAGAACGCGACGCCGCGGAAGTTGCCCCGGTCGCTGTGGGTGTCGAGGATCGTGCGCGGCGCCGAGGTGCACAGCCGGTAGCCCGGGCCGACCGGGTCGGAGCCGGTCGCCTCGAAGCAGACCTCCTCGTTCGCCCAGTCGCGGAAGGGCCCGCACCGGTCGTTGGTGTAGCGCACGTTGAGGATGGGCGCGTGGGCCTGGAAGAGGACGCGTTCGCCCTGGTAGTCGACGAAGCGCAGCTCCGCGCCGGAGCCGTTGACGCCGGAGGAGGTCCTGGGCCGGTTGACCACCAGGTTCCACAGCTCGGTGGTGCCGCGGCGCACCCTGACCCGGACGGCCCGCGGGCCGCCGGCCGGGTCGGCGCAGTCGTCGGCGGGCGGGACGGTCACGCAGTCCAGTTCGGAAGGGGCGGACACCCCCGCGGGCGCGGGGATCACCGTGCCGTCCTTCGTCCGGACGCCCACGATGCGGTGCTTGACGGCGCCGCCGGGGGTGCGCAGGCCGACGGTGACGACGCGGTCCACGGTGCCGTCGGCGTGGGTGACGTCGGCGAGCGGCGGCATCGGCCGGTATGCGAGGGCGCCGTCGGCCGCCAGCTGCGGCCCGAACTCCGCGTGCGCGCGGACGGCTTCGACGGCCCGGTCGAACTCCTCGCGGTCGGGCAGCGGCCGGAAGGGCACCGCGCGGGCGCTCGCCCCCGCCAGGTCGTCGAGCCGGCCGGTGACCTCGACGGAGCGGTAGGCGTCCGGGTCGTGGACGACGGCGCGGAACGGGGCGTCGGTGCCGGGGTCCCGCTCCAGGAGCCGGAAGTCGGCGACGCACAGCCGGGATCCGGAGATCCGCTCGCGGACGGCGGGGAGGGCGACGAGGTCACCGGCGAGGGACGCGGCCGTCGCGGTGCCCTCCTGGTACGGTTCGATGCTGATCGTGACGGGGTCGGGCACGGGAGCCCCCTCTGCCTGCTGCGGCCTGACGCGCGCACCGGCTGTCACCGCGCGCTGGATGCCCCAGCGTGCCCGCGAACCGGACAAGCGGGGCATCCACCACACGAGGGGCGCGGGGGGTACTTACGGGGCGCGTCAGTGCAAGAGCCGTGGCACAGGGAACGGGCCTACGGCAGCGCGCAGTTCACCCAGGCGCACCGGGCGCCCCACTGCCCCCGGGCGTCAGCCAGTCCGCGGAAGCGGCTTCGCCTCCGCACGCCCCCGCCGTACCCACCATGGCTCCCTGCACTCGATCACATCTTCCTCCGTAGCTTGTGGATCCGGAGCTTCCGCATCCTTCGGGAAGCCGCCCACAGCTTCACGACACAGGAGGTCGGCATGAAGCGCACCATGATCCTCGCCATGGCGGCAGTCGCAGCGCTCACCGGTGGTGTGGTCACCACCGCCACGGCGGAGAACGCCCCCGGCGACAAGCCCACCGCCGCGGCGGACAAGGCCCGGGAGTTCGCCGAGGACGGGCCCGAGGTCGGCGGCTTCGATCCGGTGGAGGGCCCCGCCGTGACCGTGGCACCGCAGGGAAACGGCCGCGCCTTCGTGTCCTGCCCGGCCGGCCGGGTGCCCAGTGGCGGCGGCGGGAAGACCAACGCCTTCCGCATCTTCTTCACCGACTCCTTCCAGGAGGGCAGCGGCTGGGTGGTCCGCGGCACGAACACCAACCCCGTCGGAGGAGCCTCCGAGACGATCAGAGCGGTCGTGACCTGCACCACGCCGCGCTGACCCTCCGGCACCGCCCCCGGCACGGAGCCCCCTGATGATGAGCCCGGCGGCCCCCCGCCGGGCTCATCCGCAATCCGCCGGCACCGGCGTCAGCTTCACCGTCTTGTCCTCGCTGCCGCTGGCCAGCCAGCGGCCGTCGGGGCCGAACGCCACGCAGAAGACGGTGTGGTGGTGCTGCACGCGCAGCGCCCGCGTGCCGTCCGCGACGGCCCACACGCCCGCCGTGCGGTCCGCGGAGGCGGTGGCGAGCCACCGCCCGCAGGGGCTGAACGCCACGTCCTTCACAGCGTCCCCGTGCCGCACGAGCAGCAGCTGATGGCCACTGCCCGCGTCCCACACGCGCACGCAGCCGTCGTCGCCGGCCGTGGCCAGCCGGGCGCCGCCGGGGCCGAACGCGACGGCCTTGACCGGGTGGTCGTGGCGCAGGCGCAGCAGCGCGTCGCCGCCGGGCGACCACACCCGTACGGAGCGGTCGGCCGAGGCGGAAGCGAGGCGCGTGCCGTCCGGGGCGAAGGCGACGTCCGTGACGACCTGGTCGTGGGTGATGCGCAGCATGGGCTCGCCGCTGGTGGAGTCCCACAGCCGCACCGTGCGGTCGGCGGAGGCGGAGGCGACGCGGAAACCGTCGGGGCTGAAGGCCACGCCGAAGACGACGTGGTCGTGGCGCAGGCGCAGCAGTTCCTCGCCGTTGGAGGAGGCCCAGACGCGGACGGTGTTGTCGGCGCCCCCGGTGACCAGGCGGCGGCCCCCGGGGCTGAACGCGGCGGCGAAGACGGACGAGAGCCAGCCGCCCACCGGCTGCTCCCAGACCCGGTTGCCGGTCAGGGCGTCCCACACCCGGACCCGGTTGCGGGAGCCGGTGGCCAGCCGTCTGCCGTCGGGGTGGAAAGCGAGGGCGTGCACCCACTGGCGGGTGTCGAGGACGCGCGAAGTGATCGCCGTACGGGGAGCCCGAGGCGGGCCGGCGGGCGGTGGCGGCGTGCCGGCGGGCGCCGCCGAGGGGCCGTCCGCCGTCCCTTCGGGCCCGTGCGGCCCCGGCGGGGCGGGGCCGGCTTCCGCCCGGGCTGCGGGCATGTCGAAGAGACGGGCGTCCCCGCCGCGCAGGTAGAGCACGGGGGTCGCCCACTCCAGGCTGTCGTCCTTGTCGACGACAAGGGCGATCCGGCCGACCCGTACGGCCTCGTCGACGGTGCGGCCCTGGGCCAGCGCCTGGTAGAAGGAGGCGGCGAAGCGGGTGGCGGCCTTGTCGGTGACGGCGAACTGCATGGCGACGACGGCCGGTACGGTGCGCACGAGCACGGCGGCCGTGCTGGAGAAGAGGTCCTCGGCGTTGCCCATGCCGCTCTGGCAGCTGTTGAGGATCACCAGCTGGGGCCGGGGCCGGGCCACGCTGAGCAGCGAGGCGAGGGCGGAGGCGTGCAGGTGGTGCTCGTGCCCGTCCGCGTCGGCCAGGGTGATCATGCCCTCGTGGCGCCGGGGGTCGTAGGCGCCGTGGCCGATGAAGTGCAGGACGTGGCAGCCGCGGAGCAGCCTGCGGGAGAGGTCGTCCGCGGTCTGGCCGGGCACCCACTCGAGGTCGGCCAGCCCCCGCTCGGTCAGCGGGCGCAGCGCGACGGCCAGGGCGGCCCGCTCGCTCTCGGCGCCCAGGGGTGCGCGGGAGCGCGGCAGCGAGGTCATCCCGAGGATCTTCAGGGGCGGTTCGGAGCGCAGGGGGGCGACGGGTTCGGGCAGGTCGACGTAGCGGACGAGGGGCTGGCGCAGGCAGAGGTAGCCGCCGGAGTCCTCGTCGTAGAGCAGCTCCCAGGGCAAGGCGGCCAGTTCGGGGGCGCGGATGCGCAGGACCACGCGCAGGGCCTCGTCGCGCTCGCCGGCCTGCCGGCGGCTGGCCGCGTACAGCCCGCGCAGGTTCCCGTCGAACACGGCGCGGAAGAGACGCTCCCCGACCTCGCGCACGGGCCGCTCCAGCCCGAGCGCCGCGGCGCGCGGCGTCACGGAGGAGGCGAGGACGGCCCGCTGGAGGTCGGCGAGGCGGGCGCCGACGGCCTCGGTGTCGAGGTCGGCGGAGAGACTCCCTTCCCCGGCCGGCGAGGAGACGGCCACCGCGTACCGCCCGCCGGGCCCGCCGCTGACCTCCAGTACGAAATCGGCGGCTCCGCGCATCACGGCTCCCGGAATTCCCGGGGAGAATTCACCATTCGCGTTTCTCGCTTTCTCAGGCGGCCGTGCCGTGCAGCGGTCCCGCCGTCATCCACCAGGCGCACAGCCGCCCGTAGGAGGAGAGCGGGGCATGGGCCTCCGCGACGATGTTCAAATCCTCGCTGGACCAGGTGAGATAGGCGTCGCCGTCGGAAGTCTCGTAGCAGGCGAGGTCGCCCACGGTCTTTCCGCCGACTTTGTACCTCTGCCGGCCGTCGAGCGGGACCGAGGGGCCGCACGCGTCGTGCGTGATCGTGGCGTTGCCCAGCAGCCTGTCGTAGGCGCCGCTCATGCTGATGTTGTCCACGAACTGGGCGTAGATCACGGGGAATCCCCCGGGCGGCGTGCAGGCGACGACGGCGACGACGGACGGCGGGAACTTGGACGTGTCACCGTCGGAGCAGCTGGGGCGGATGGCCTCGGGAACCCGGTCGAGCAGGGCGGACGCCGCACCGGTACGGGCGGGGGCCGGTGTCGTGGGCGGTGCGGGCGGCGGTGCCGGCGTGCCGGGCGGCCGGCCGGTGGAGGGCGGCGAGGACGGCGCCGCGGGCGGCGGTGCGGGCGGAGACGACGATGGCGGGGCGGGCGCCGGAGCGGTCGCCACTTCGGCCCCGGGCCGGATCCCCGGGGAATTGCCGTTCATCAGCAGGACAATGCTCGTCACCACGAGCCCGGCGCCGAGCAGGGCGGCCGTGGACCTGATCACGGGACTGATCCGGGGAAAGGAGATTTCCCGTACGGAAAAGCCGCTGCCGAGCAGGGAGATGAGGACCATGAGGCCCCCGAAGACGCATAAGATGATCGAAGCAGAGGTCGGCATGGTTCCCCCCGACGCGCGTTTGACCCTCCGCGGAACAGTCAGGCTATAGGAAATTCAGATGAATACCCTCGGGCCGTGCGCCGCTCATTCGGCCGTTCACCACTGCACGCCCCTGGAATGCGCCCCGCGCCCCGCTCAGCGCGGGGCGTTCGCGGTCGCGCCCGGGACCGCGACCGCGATGGCCGCCGCGTACCCCGGCGCGGCGGGGACGTCCTCCAGCGCCCATCCGGGCGGCGAGGCGGGGACGGGCCCGGTGCCGACGTAGGTCACCGACGGGTTCTCCGACAGGCCCGTGCCGGTGCCCTTCAGGTAGGCCTCCTTGCGCGTCCAGCAGCGCGCGAAGGCCTCCGGCAGCCGCGGCGCGGGCAGCGCGGCCAGCTCCGCGGTCTCGGCCGGGTGCAGGACGCCCGCCAGCTCCCGGGCCGTCCCGGCCGGTTGCACCTCTTCCACATCCGCGCCGACGGGCGTGTCCGCGAAGGCGACGAGCGCGAGGTCGCCCGCGTGCGAGAGGTTGAAGTGCAGGGAGGCGCCGGCCGCGGCCGGGCGGCCGTGCGGCCCGCCGCAGCCGGGGCACGGCTCGCGCACGAGGGCGACCGCGGCCGGGTCCGTGCCCAGGTAGGCGCCGAGGAGCAGCCGCAGCCCGGTGTGGGAGGCGACGTAGCGCTCGCGGTGCAGGTCGCGTACGAACGCCGCGGCGCGGGCCCGTTCCCCGGCGTCGAGGATCCCCTGCGGGTCCCGCACGGGAGTGGGCAGGGGGCCGTCGGTGCGCAGGAGCCACACCTGCGGCGGGCCGGGGGTCCACACCCCGGGAAGGGGGTCCTCGCCGAGGATCCGGGGGATCCGTGGCGCGGTGCCCGGCCCGTCGCTCACGCGCATCAGCTCTCCCCCAGGTGGCGGGTCACCGCCTCGGCGACCTCCGCGGCCGGCCCCGGCTGCGTCATGTGCGCGTGCGGGCAGGCGACATCGCGGTTGATCACCCTACCCGTGACGTAGGGCCGCCATGCCTCCCGCGTCATGGAACCCCCGGCCGCAGCGCCCGGGGCGGGCACGGCAGCCGTTCCCGTGGCCGTTCCCGTGGCCGTGAAGAACAGGACGTCGCCGTCGAAGACGCGGTGCGGGTGCCGCCCGGCGAGGTCCGTCGTGCCGAGCGCGACGTCCACGACCGCCTGCAGGGTGCGGGGGGTCAGCGCGGCGAACGCGCCGCCGTCGGCGCGCAGCGCGGCCAGGACGCCGTCCCGGGTGAGCGGGGCGCCGTCGCCCTGCGCGCGGCCGGCCATGTCCAGCAGGGCGCCGAGGACGGCCTGTTCCTCGAACGCGGCGGCCGCGGGGTAGGCGTCGAGCAGCGCGAGCAGCTCGACCTTCTCCCCGGCTTCCTGCAGCCGTACGGCGACGGCGTGCGCGAGGACGCCCCCCGCCGACCAGCCCAGCAGGCGGTACGGGCCGTGCGGCCGGACGGTGCGGATGCGCTCCGCGTAGTCCGCGGCCATCTCTTCCAGAGTCGCCGGCAGCGGCTCACCGGGCGCGAGGGCGCGGGCCTGGAGCGCGTGGAGGGGCTGGTCGGGGCCGAGGCCGGCGAGCAGCGACGCGTAGCACCAGCCGAGGCCCGCCGCCGGGGGCAGGGCGAACAGCGGCGTACGGCTGCCGGTGGCGCGGAGCGTCAGGACGGGCTTTGGTGCCGCGCCGGCCGCACCGCCCGTGCCGGCCGCACCGGCCGTGCCGCCCAGTCTGCGGGCGAGGGCGGCCGGGGTCGGGGCGCGGAAGAGGGCGCCCATGGCGAACGGGCCCTCCTCCCCCGCGTCCGCGCCGCCGGTGACGCCGGCGCCGTCGCCGAAGACGTCCCGGATGCGGGCGACGAGCCGGGCCGCGAGCAGCGACGTGCCGCCGAGGGCGAAGAAGCTGTCGTCGACGCCGACGTGGGGCAGCCCGAGGACTTCTGCGAACAGGCGCGTCAGGGTCTCCTCGCGCGGCCCGGCGGGAGCCCGCCCGCAGGTGTCCGCCTGCGGATCCGGCGCGGGGAGCGCCGCACGGTCCAGCTTGCCGTTGGGGCCCGTGGGGAAGGCGTCCAGGACCACGACGGCGCTCGGCACCATGGCCTCGGGCAGCTGCGCGGCCAGCGCCTCGCGCAGGGCGTCCGGGGCGGGCCGGGAGGGGGTGCCGGCCTCGGCGGCGGCATCCGCCGAGACCGGAGTCACGTAGGCGACCAGGCGGCGGTCGCCGGGCCGGTCCTCGCGGACGACGGCGCATGCCGCCTGGACGCGGGGGTCGGCCTGCAGGACGGCTTCGACGCCGTCGGGTTCGATGCGGCGCCCGTGCAGCTTGACCTGGCGGTCGGTGCGGCCGAGGTACTCGGCCTCGCCGTCCTCCCGCCAGCGGGCGAGGTCGCCCGTGCGGTACATGCGGGAGCCGGGCCCCGCGAAGGGGTCGTCCACGAACCGTTCCGCCGTCAGGTCCGGCCGCCCGAGGTAGCCGTCGGCGAGCTGGGCGCCCGCAAGGTAGAGCTCGCCGGGGACGCCGGGCGGGCAGGGCTGCAGGGCCGCGTCGAGGATGTAGAGGCGGGTGTTCCAGGCGGGCCGCCCGATGGGGACGGGCCCGGTCTCCCCCGGCCGGCAGGTGTGGTGGGTGACGTCGACGGCCGCCTCGGTCGGGCCGTAGAGGTTGTGCAGGGCGGTGCCGGGCAGCAGCCGGTGGCAGTCCTCGGCCGTGGCGCGCGGCAGCACCTCGCCGCTGCTGAAGACGTGCCGCAGGCCGGTGCACGCGCCCGCGCCGGGCTCGGCGAGGAAGAGCTGCAGCACCGAGGGCACGAAGTGGGTGACGGTGACGCCCTGTTCGCGGATGGTGCGGGCGAGCTCCGCGGGGTCGCGGTGGGCTTCGGGCCCGGCCAGGACGAGGGTGGCGCCCTCGCGCAGCGGCCAGAACAGCTCCCACACCGAGACGTCGAAGCCGGTGGGGGTCTTGTGCAGGACGCGGTCGCCGGGGATGAGCGGGTACTGCGCCTGCATCCAGCGCAGGCGGTTGTCGACGGCGGAGTGCGGGACGACGACGCCCTTGGGCGCCCCGGTGGTGCCGGAGGTGTGCAGGACGTACGCGGGGTGCTGAGGCGTCAGGGCCCGGCCCGGGTCGGTGGGCAGCTGTGCGGCCAGCGTCTCGGCGAGCGCGGGGGCGTCGAGCACGACGACGGGCGCGGTGCCGGCCGGCAGGGCGGTGGATCCGGCGCGGTCGGTCAGGACGCACACGGGTGCGGCGGCGGCCAGCGTCTCGCGCAGGCGCGCGGCCGGGTCGGCGGTGTCGAGCGGCACGTACGCGCCGCCCGCCTTGAGGACGGCGAGGAGGGCCACGACGAGGTCGGTGGAGCGCGGCAGGGCGACGGCGGCGAGGGTGCCCGGGGCGACGCCCAGCGTGCGCAGGTGGCGCGCGAGGCGGTTGGCGCGGGCGTTGAGCGCGGCGTAGGTGAGGCTCTGCTCGCCGTCGACGAGCGCGGTGGCGTGCGGGGTGCGGGCGGCGCGGGCCTCCACGGGACCGATGAGGGTGGTGGGCGGCACCTCGGTCGCGGTGTCGTTGAACTCCGTGAGGACCTGCTCGCGCTCGGCGTCGGTGGCCAGCGGGAGGCCGCCGAGGGGCAGGTGCGGGTCGCGTTCGGCGAGGCGGGTCAGCAGGTCCAGGAAGCGGGCCTGGTGCGCGGCGAGTTCGTCCTGGCCGTAGCGGGCGGGGTTGGCGTCGTAGTCGATGCGCAGGCCGCTGCCGTCGGCGCGGTCGTAGATGCCGACGGTGAGGTCGTCGACGGGGCCGGGGGCGAGGTTGTGCGCGTCGGAGCGGGCGCCGGCGAAGGTCAGCCCGTAGTCGAACGGCATGACGTTGACGAGCGGGCCGGTCAGCGGCCGGCCCTCGCCGAGGAGGCCGAGGTCGCGGCGGATGTCCTCGTAGCGGTAGCGCTGGTGGCGGCGGGCGGCCCGGATGCCGAGGACGGCCTGGTGGACGAGTTCGGCGAAGGTCGTGCCGGGGGTGACGGCCAGGCGCAGCGGCAGCACGTTCATGACCATGCCGGGGACGCGCAGGGCGACGGAGCCCATGCGGCCCATCATGGGCAGGCCGAGGACGACGTCCTCGCTGCGGGTGGCGCGGGCGACGTAGAGCGCCTGGGCGGCGAAGAGGACGTCGGTCCAGGTGGCCCGGACGGAGGCGGCCAGCCGGCGCAGCCTGGCGGTCGCCTCGGGCGCGAGGTGCGCGGTGACGCGCAGGTGGGTGCGCGAGGGCAGGGCGGGGCGCGCGGCGGGGCCCGCGGAGGCGAGGGTCGGCGCCTCGGGGCGGTCGGCGAAGACGGTCAGCCAGTGGGCGCGGTCGCGGGTGCGGGTCGCGGAGTCGCGGTAGGCGGCGTCCTCGGCGACGAGGTCGGCGAGCCGGCCGAAGGGGCTCGGGGCGGGGTCCTCGCCGGTGGCCAGGGCCGTGTAGAGCTCGGCGACGCGGCGGGCGACGAGGGAGTAGCCGTAGCCGTCGAGGACGGCGTGGTGGACGCGCTGGTACCACAGCCAGCGCTCGTCGCCGACGCGCAGGAGGGCGTGGGAGAAGAGCGGGCCGCGGGCGAGGTCGAAGGGCTCGGCGAGGTCGGCGCGCATCCAGGTGAGGGCGCTCGCGTCCGGGTCGCGCGTGTCGCGCAGGTCGGCGGTGTGCAGCGGGAAGCCGTGGCCGGGGGCCTCGACGGCGATGGGCAGCTGGCGCGGGCCGCCGGGGGCGTCGGCGATCGCCACGCGCAGGGCGTCGGCCTCGCCGACGGTGCGGTGCAGGGCCTCGGCGAAGCGCGCGGGGTCGATGTCGCCGTGGATCTCGAGGTATTCGGCGGTGCCGAGGGCGGGGCTGCCCGGGTCGAGGGCCTGGGCGAACCACATGCCCGACTGGGCGGCGGTCAGGGGGAGCCCCTCCGGCGCGGGGGACCGTCCCGCGCCGGAGGTGCCGGTCAGGGGGCGGGCCCCCGCCCGGTCGAGGGTGCGGGCGTTCACGTCCCAGCCCCCAGCAGCGGTGCCCACTGCTCTATGGCCGGCTGCTCGGCGAGGGCCACGAAGGTGACCTCGGTGCCGTGGTCGCGGCGCCAGCGCTCGACGAGGGTCATGATGCGCACGGAGTCGAGCCCGTAGTCGACGAGGTTCTCGTCGTCGGGGATGTCGGCGGGGTCCTCGCCGAGCACGTCGGCGACGTCGGCCCGGATCTGTTCGAGGGTGAGTGCCATGGGTGTTACGCCCCTTCGAAGAGCCGGTCGGTGGTGGTCACTACGGCGCACTTGGCGGCTGCCCAGCGCAGCGCCATGGCGTGGTCCTCGGCCGAGAAGTCGGCGACGGCGTCGGCGACGAGGAAGGGCCGGATGTCGCGCATCCAGGCGTCGCAGGCGCTCATCATGACGCCGATGTGCGCGTACACGCCGACGATGACCAGCTGGTCGCGGCCCTGGGCGGCCATCCGCTCCGCGAGGTCGGTGCGCACGAAGGCGCTGTACTTCCACTTGGTCAGGACGGTGTCGGCGGCCGTCGGCGCGACGGCGTCGGCGATGGCCTTCGCGCGCTCGTCGTCGGGCAGGCCCGGGCCCCAGAAGTCCTGCTGCAGGCCGCGCTCGGCGGCGCTCTGGCCGCCGGGCTGGGCGGAGTAGACGACGGGGACGCCGAGGCGCTCGCAGTCCTTCTTCACCGCGGCGACGTTGGCGAGCAGCTCCGTGACGGGCGAGGCGCCGGTCTCGAACGCGTCGAGGAAGTAGTTCTGCAGGTCGTGCACGAGCAGCACCGCGCGGCTCGGGTCGACGGTCCAGCCGACCTTGTTCGCGGGCAGGTCGGCCTCCCGCGGCATGGGGTACGGGGCGATGGCAGGCAGTGCCATGGTGGTCGGTGAGCCTTTCTCGGTTCTCGGCGTTTTCAGCGCGTCGCTGCTGCGGCGACCTGTGCGGCGATGGCCGCGCGGAGGTCCTTCTTCGACACCTTGCCGATGCCCGTCTGCGGGAACTCCGTCACGAACTCCACCCGGTCGGGGACCTTGAAGGCGGCGAGGCCGCGCTCGCGGACGAACTTCTTGATGGCGATCGACTTCACGGGTTCCGCGCCCTCGCGCAGGACCACGTAGGCGCAGGTGCGCTCGCCCAGGTAGGCGTCGGGCATGGAGACGACGGCGGCGTCGTGTACGGCCGGGTGGGCGAGGATGTGGTTCTCGATCTCCTCGGCGGCGACCTTCTCGCCGCCGCGGTTGATCTGGTCCTTGGCCCGGCCCTCGACCACCAGGTGGCCCGTCTCCGTCATCCGGACGACGTCGCCGGTGCGGTAGAAGCCGTCGGCGGTGAAGGCCGTGGCGTTGTGCTCGGGGGCCCGCCAGTAGCCGCGGATGGTGTACGGGCCGCGGGTGAGCAGGTGGCCGGTCTCCCCCACGGGCAGGTCGTTGTCCTCGTCGTCGACGATGCGGACCTCGTCGTCGGGCGAGATGGGGCGGCCCTGGGTGGTGACGATCGTGTCCTCGGGGTCGTCCAGCCGGGTGTAGTTCACCAGGCCCTCCGCCATGCCGAAGACCTGCTGGAGGGTGCAGCCGAGGGCCGGGCGCACCCGGCGCGCCGCCTCCTCGCTGAACTTCGCGCCGCCCACCAGCAGGACCTGAAGGCTGCTCAGGTCGTGCGGGGTCCCGGCCGCGGCCTCGGTCCACACCAGCGCGAGCGGGGGCACCAGGCCGGTGATCGTGACGCCTTCGGCGGCGATCAGCGGGAAGGCCACGTCCGGGCTGGGGCGGGGGGCGAGGACGACGCGGGCGCCGGCGTAGAGCGCGCCGAGCGTGCCCGGGGAGCTGAGCGGGAAGTTGTGGGCGGCGGGCAGCGCGCACAGGTAGACGCTGTTCTCGTCCACGCCGCAGATCTCGTTGGAGCCCCACAGCGAGTAGATGTAGTCGTCGTGGGTGCGCGGGATGAGCTTGGGCACGCCCGTGGAGCCGCCGGAGAGCTGGAGGAAGGCCAGCTCGTGCGGGGCGGGGGCGCCGGGGACGGCCACCGGCTCGGTGGGGACGTCGGCCAGCGCGGTGTGCTCGCCGGGCTCGCCCACGACGAGGACGTGCTTGAGGCCGGGGACCTCGGCGCGGACCTTCGTGGCCAGCTCGCGGTAGTCGTAGCCCTCGCTGACGTCGGCGATGACGTAGGCGGCGGCCTCGGTGAAGGCGCAGAAGTGGCGGATCTCGGTCTCGCGGTGGGCGGGCAGCGCGAAGACGGGCAGGGCGCCGATGCGGAAGAGCGCGAAGATCACCTCGAAGAACTCGGCGACGTTCGGCAGCTGGACGACGACGCGGTCGCCCTTGCCGATGCCGCGGGCGAGGAGGCCTGCGGCCAGCCGGTCGGCGCGCAGGTCGAGCTCGCCGTACGTCCAGCGCCTGGTCTCCCCCTGCGGCGTCCCCGCGGGGTCCACGATCGCGATCCGGTCCGGGTGCGCCTGCGCGCGCTCGCGCAGCATCTGCCCGAACGTTTCTCCTCGCCAGTAGCCCGCCGCGCGGTAGCGCTCGGCGAACTCGGCCGGATAACCCGGAGCGTCGGTCGTCTCGGTCACTGGTCAACCCCCACGGCCTGCAGGAACGTCTGGAACTTGGCGCCGGTCTCGGCCGTCTCGGCCTCCGGCGAGGACTGCGCGACCACACCCGCCCCGGCGTAGAGCCGCAGCATGCGCTCCTCCGCCTCGGCACAGCGGATGGTGACGACCCATTCGCCGTCGCCGTTCGCGTCGCCCCAGCCGACCATGCCGGTGAAGAAGCCGCGGTCGAAGGGCTCCAGCTCGCCGATGACGTCGCGCGCGGTGGTGGTCGGGGTGCCGCAGACGGCGGGCGTGGGGTGCAGCGCGGAGGCCAGCTCCAGCGCGGAGACCGCCGGGTCGGCCGGCTCGCCGGTGACGGTGGTCGACAGGTGCCACATGGCGGCGGTGCGCACCAGCGTGGGCCGTTCGGGCACGTGCAGGCTGCGGCAGTACGGGGCGAGGGCCTCGCGGACGGCGTCCACGACGACGGCGTGCTCGTGCAGGTCCTTCTCCGACTGCAGGAGGGCGGCGGCGCGGCGCACGTCCTCGGCGAGGTCGGCGCTGCGCGGCGTGGAGCCGGCCAGCGGGTTGGCGACGAGGGTGCCGCCGCGCCGGGAGACCAGCAGTTCGGGGCTCGCGCCGAGCAGGGTGCGGCCGGGGCCGGTGGGCAGGGCGAAGGTGTAGCCGGTTGGGTCGCGGCGGGCGAGGCGCTGCAGCAGGGCGGGCAGGTCGAGGTCGCGGTCGGAGGAGAGCTCCAGGGTGCGGGCGAGGACGACCTTGGCGAAGTCGCCGCGCTGCATGCGGGCGACGGCCTCGGCGACCGCCGCGCCGTAGCCGGTGGGCTCGGGCACGGGCCGGACGTCCCAGCGGGCCGCGCCGGGGGCGGTGGCGGGCAGGGCGATCAGCGGGTCCTCGGAGAGCGGCGGGGCCCAGCGGACGGCCTCGGGAACGGCCAGCGCGGCGGGCGCGCCCTGGTCGAAGGGGACCGCGCCGACGACGACCGGCGCCTGGTCGCCGGCCAGCAGGCGGGCATCGAGCGTCTCCGCGACGCGCTGCGCCACGGAGGCGGTGCCGTGCGGCACTTCGGCGCGGACGCCGTGGGCGAGGAGGGTGCGGGTGGGCGAGGCGAAGAACCGGGCGCGGCCCGGCTCGTAGGCGTCGAGGAGCGAGGTGGCGGCGCCGACGGTGTCGGCGGGCCGCCCGCCGGTGCGAGGACCGCCCGTGCGGGCGTTTGGCCCGCTCGGCCGGTCGGCGACGTGGTGAGCCGTGGTCACCTGCTGCTCCTTCTTCGTTCCGGTGGATCGCACCGGGTGTGTGCTGGGTGGTCCTGCTGCCGGCCGGCGCCCGGTGGGGTGGCCCGGGCGGGCGACCGTGGGCGGCCGGGCGGCTTGCCCGGCCGTGGGCGCGGTGGCGGTGTCTGAAGCCTCGGCGGCCGTCGCGGCGGGCCGCGTCCGCGCGCCCGGCGGGGCCCGGGCGCGGGACGGCGGGGCCGTCCGACGCGCCGTCAGGCGCGAAGCGTCGCGCCTCCGTCGACGTACAGGTCGTGCATCGTGATGTGCCGCGCGCGGTCGGAGACGAGGAAGGCCACGGCGTCGGCGATGTCGGAGGGCTCGGCGATCCGCCCGAGGGGGATGCCGACGCGGTACGACCCGGGGTCGCCGTCGATGACGCGCTGGGGCGCCTGCTCGTCGGCCCACAGCCCGCGCTGCATGGCGGTGTCGGTGGAGCCGGGCGAGACGACGTTGCAGCGGACGCCGCTGCGGGCGAGCTCCAGCCCGAGGCACTTGGTGAACATGGTGGCGGCGGCCTTGGAGGCGGCGTACGCGGCCATGCTGGTGCGCGGCACGCCGGCGGCGTTGGAGCCGACGGTGACGATGCAGCCGGAGCGACGCTCCGTCATGCGGCGGGCCACGGCGCGCGAGGCGTTGAAGACGCCGGTGGAGTTCACGGCGAAGGTGCGGTGCCAGGTGTCGTCGGTGATGTCGACGACGGGCGAGGTGCGCAGCACGCCGGCGACGTTGACGAGGATGGCGAGCGGGCCGAGGGTGTCCTCGACCTCTTCGACGACGGCCTCGACGGCGGCGCTGTCGGCGACGTCGGCCGTGTGGGCGGTCACCTGGTCGCGGCCGAATTCGGCCTCCAGGTCCTTGATGCCGTCCGGGGTCCAGTCGAGGGCCGCGACGCGCGCTCCCCGGGCGACGAGGGCACGGGTCACGGCCTCGCCTATGCCCTGGCCGGCGCCGGTGACCAGCGCTATGCGGCCGGAGAGTTCTGACTGCTGCACTTGCGGTTCCCCCGATTCCCCATCTGGACTAAGGTAAGCCTTACCTTACATGACCCGCCCGGCCGGATCGAACGGCCGCACGGAGGGGGCGCCTTGCTCCATCCGTGCGCGGGGGGCGCACGAGCAAGGCTTAGGTTAGGCTAACCTCACGCTCTTGCCTATAGGGGGGTGGCCCCCGGCTGCCCGGCGGCCGCCCCCCCTTTCGGCGCGGAGGTGCCGGCCCGTCAGGTCACGAGCTCCAGGGCCGCCGTGCCCGGCGCGGCGACCCCGAAGGTCTGTGCGTACAGGGACAGTTCCGCCTCCAGCGCGCGCACGACCGTGGCCGCCCGGCGGAAGCCGTGCCCCTCGCCCTCGAAGGCGATGTACGTGTGCGGCACCCCCCGGCCGGCCATCGCCGCCAGCAGCCGCTCGCTCTGCGCGGGCGGGCAGACGGGGTCGGCGAGCCCCTGCAGCAACAGGAAGGGCGCGGAGATCCGGTCCGCCCGGTGCAGCGGCGAGCGTTCCCGGTAGCGCTCGGGCACCTCGTCCCGGGGGCCGATCAGCGAGTCCAGGTAGCGCGATTCGAAGTCGTGCGTGCCGCCCTCCGCCGTCCAAGCCTCCGGGTCCAGCACCGGGTAGAGGATGGTGCCGCAGGCGTAGAGCGAGGTGGCGGCGAGCGAGGCCGCCGCCGTCCAGCCGCCCGCGCTGCCGCCGCGGATCGCGATCCGGGCCGGGTCGGCGAGGCCCTCGCGGGCCAGGGCCGCGGCCACCGCCGCGCAGTCCTCGACGTCCACCACGCCCCACTGCCCCCGCAACCGCTCGCGGTAGGCGCGCCCGTACCCCGTCGAGCCGCCGTAGTCGACCTCGGCGACGCCGATGCCGCGGGAGGTGAAGAAGGCGGTCGCCAGGTCGAGCACGAGGGGCGAGCGGGCGGTCGGGCCGCCGTGCGCCCACACCACGTACGGCGGCAGCTCCCCGTCCGGGGCGGTGTGGCCGGGGTTGCGCGGCGGGTGGAGGTGGGCGTGCACCTCGCGCCCGTCCGGGCCCTCGAAGGTGCGCGTCAGCGGCCGGGGGCAGTAGGCCGGATCCACCCGGTCGGCATGGCGGGCGCCGACGGCCCGGGCCCGGCCCGTGCAGACGTCGAGCTCGACGACCTCGTACGCGCTGTGCGGGCTCGCGGCGACCCCCACGGCGCGGGTGCCGGTCACGGCCAGGGTCGGCGCCCACTCCGTCCACGGCCCGGCGACGTCCGCGATCTCCCCGGTGCGGGGGTCGAGGACGCCGAGGACGGCGGCGCCGCGGCCGTGGACCGCGGCGACGAGCCCGCCCGGCAGCGGCGCGAACCAGCGCATGCCCACGCGCCACAGCGCTCCCGCGAACTCCTCCTCGCGGCGGCACATCGCCGTGCTCTCCCCCGTCGACGCGTCGACGCGGTAGAGGTTCCACCAGCCGGTGCGGTCGCTCGCCGCGATCAGCGAGCCGTCCTCGGCCCACTCCACCTGGGCCACGGACTCCGCGGGCCCGCCCATGACCGTCCGGGCTCCGGGCAGCCGGCCGTCCGCGGAGACCTGAGCGGTCTTCAGCTCGGTGCCCTCCCAGGGCATCCGGGGGTGGTCCCAGGCGATCCAGGCCGCCCGCCGGCCGTCCGGGGAGAGCCGCGGCCCGGTGACGAAGCGGTTCCGGCCCTCGGTCAGCTCGCGGACGGCCCCGCGGTCGCGCGCCGCCGAGCCGTCCAGCGGGACCGCCGCGAGGAACCGGCGCACGTCGCACGGCCCCTCACCGGTGAACTCCTCCAGTACGCACCACACCTCGCCGCGGCCGGGCAGCAGCACCGGGTCGGCCCAGCGCAGCCCGCCGCCCACCGACGACACGGGGGTCAGGGGCCGCGGGACGGCGCCCGGGACGTCGGGCTCGAAGGCGTAGAGCCGCTGGTCGGCGAAGTGGGTGAAGACCACCAGCGGGCCGCCGGAGGGGCGGGCCACCGCCGCCCACGGCAGGCCGCCGTACTCATGGACCCGGTTGCGCACGTTCCAGGGGGCGGGCAGCACCGTCTCCTCGGCCCCGCCGGCCCGCCGCCGCACCAGGGTGTAGCGGCCCTCCTCCGCCGGGCGCGGCGCGACCCACCACAGCTCGTCGCCGACCGTCCCCACGAAGTCCGGTCCACCGCCGGCCGACGCGACGAGCTCCGCGCCGACGGGGGACTGCCAGGCTCCGTACGGCGCCGTGGTCACCATGATCTGTCACGCCTCCTCGAAGCGGCCCGCGGGGCCGCGCTCCATCAGAAAGTGGTCGAGCACCCGGACGCCGAAGTGCAGCGCGTCGCAGGGCACCCGCTCGTCGACGCCGTGGAACAGCGCCTGGTAGTCGATGCCCGAGGGCAGTTTCAGCGGGGCGAACCCGTAGCAGTCGATGCCCAGCCGGGAGAACTGGCCGGCGTCGGTGCCGCCGGACATGCAGAACGGCACCACGTGCCCGCCGGGGTCGAAGTGCTCGATCGCCTCCCGCATCCGGGCGAACAGCGGGGTGGCGAGCGGGGCCTGCAGCGCCGTGCCCTGCTGGTAGTACTCCCACTCCACGTGGGGGCCGGTGAGCCGGTCCATCGTGGTGCGGAACTCCTCCTCGCCGCCCGGCACGACGCGCCCGTCGACGTGGCCGACGGCGGCCCCCGGGATGACGTTGACCTTGTACCCCGCGTCCAGCATCGTCGGGTTGGAGCTGTTGCGGACCGTCGAGGCCAGGAACCGGGACGCCGGGCCCAGCTCCTCCAGCAGCGCGTCGACGTCGAAGCCGGGCGCCGCGGGGTCGGCCTCGATGCCGTGCAGCGCGGCGGTCTCCGCGAGGGCGGCGCGCACCACCGGCGACAGCCGCACCGGCCAGCGGTGCCGGCCGATGCGGGCCAGCGCCTCGGCCAGCCGGGTAACGGCGTTGGCCTGATTGGGCTTCGAGCCGTGCCCCGCTCTGCCGCGCGCCGTGAGCTTGAGCCAGGCCGTGCCCCGCTCCCCCGCCGCCACCGGGTACAGCCGCAGCCCGCCGTCTGCGTGGAAGGTGTACGCGCCCGACTCGCCGATCGCGTACCGGCAGCCCTCGAACAGGTCCGGGTGCTCCTCGGCCAGGAAGCCGGCGCCCGTCCAGGCACGGTCCTCCTCGTCGGCGGTGAAGGCGAGCACGATGTCGCGCCGGGGCCGGGCGCCGGTGCGCGCCCAGGCCCGCACGACCGACAGGACCATGGCGTCCGTGTTCTTCATGTCGACGGCGCCACGGCCCCACACCACGCCGTCGCGGACCTCGCCCGAGAAGGGGTGCACGCTCCACTCGGCGGGATCGGCGGGGACCACGTCGAGATGGCCGTGGACGAGCAGCGCGGGCGCGCCCGGATCGGTGCCCGCCACACGGGCGACCACGTTGGTCCGCCCGGGCTCCTTCTCCAGCAGCACCGGCTCGATGCCGGCCTCGCTCAGCGCCGCGGCCACGTACTCGGCGGCGGGCCGCTCCCGGCAGTCGCCCGCGCCGCGGTTGGTCGTGTCGAGGCGGATCAGGTCGGAGGTGAAGCGCACCGCCTCCTCGAGGGCGCGCTCGTCGACCCGGACGTCCGGCCCTTCCGGACCTGTCGGCTCTTCCGTCTCCTGCGTCGTGATCTCAGCCATACTGCTCCTCCACCGCGGCCGCCACGACGGTCGTGACCGCCTTGAAGCAGCGGATGCCGTCGTACATGGTCGCCGTGGTGTACGAGACCCGGCGCTCGCCGCTGGGCACGACGCCCGGGACCACCGTCGCCGCCCCGGCCAGGTGGTCGGCGTCGAACTCGATGTCGACGGTGAACGGGCCGCCGCCGGTGACGGGCTCGTGCCGCACGGCCAGGGCCGTCGCCTCCCGGGCCGCGGCGCGGATGTCCGCGGCCGTGCGCGCGGGGGTGCGGCAGACGGCCGCGTAGCGGGAGACGCAGTCCTTCACGGCCACCGAACGGGCCAGCGGTGCATATCCCTTGGCGTCCGCACAGGTCAGGTCGTCGCCCGTCACCAACACCACGGGAACACCGTATTCCGCGACGACGAGGGAGTTGAGCAACCCCTCGCTCGCCCGCGCGCCGTCCACCCAGACGCCGGTGATGCTGTTGGCGAGGTAGGTGTGGGCCAGGACGCCCGGGGTGCCGGCGCCCGTGTGATAGCCCACGAAGGCGATCCCGTCGACATCGCCGTGCTGCACGCCCTCCACCATGCTCAGGCTCTTGTGTTTGCCGGTGAGCATCTGCGCCCGGTCGTCCAGTTCCTCCAGCAGCAGATTGCGCATGCTCCAGTGCGCTTCGTTGATGAGGACCTCGTCGGCGCCGCCGTCGAAGAAGCCGGCGACGGCCGCGTTCACGTCCGAGGTGAACAGATGGCGGCACCGCTCCCACTGCGAGGCGCCGGGCAGCACGTCGGCCGGCCAGGTGACGCCGGTGGCGCCCTCCATGTCCGCGGAGATCAGGATCTTCACCATGCATCAGTCCTACCGCAGGTGACAGGCGTCCGCACGGGTCCCGGCACAGTCCGCGCAACGGACTCACGACGGGAGCCGGCCGTCCGGCGGACGGGCGCAGCGCTCGATCACACGTTCGGCAGCTGCGGAAGGGGGACCCTCTCCCGGCTCCCCTCCGGGTCCTCTCCGACTCCTCTCCGGGCCCACCCGGCGATAGCGGAGGACACCGGCCCGCCATGGAGGAAAACCTCCATATCCGGGCGGGGGAATTACATATTCCAAGTTCTGCCGCATTTTACCACGCGCGCCGGGACGGTTGCCTCAACCCCATGAAAAACTAAAGCAGTTGACTCCGCCATTGACCTTCGCAAGTATCGGTTCCCGGCGTCGGCCGGCGCTTCCTTTCGGGCAACCGGCCCTCACACCAAGGACACTTCATGCCCACCATCGAGATATCCCGAGGGCCTGTCGAATACACCGTCCTCGAAGGCAATTCCGAAGCCGCTCCGCTCGTTCTCCTCCACGAAGGCCTGGGCTGCATCGCCATGTGGCGGCGCTTCCCCGCCCGCCTGGCGGCGGCCACCGGCCGCCGGACCGTGGTCTTCTCCCGCCACGGGCACGGCGGTTCGGGCCCCGCGCCGCGGGAGCGCACCCCCCGCTCCCTGCACGAGGAGGCCCAGGAGGTCCTCCCCGAGCTGCTCGCCCGGCTCGCCATCCACCGCCCCGTGCTCGTCGGTCACAGCGAAGGCGCCTCGATCGCCCTGCTGCACGCCGCCGCGCACCCCGTCGAAGCCGTCGTCGCCGTCGCCCCGCACCTGTTCGCCGAGCCGCAGACGCTCCGCGGCGTCGCCGCGGCCCGCGAGGCCCACGCGTCCGGGCCGCTCGCCAAGGAGCTGGCCTTCTACCACCGCGATCCGCTCACGGTGTTCCGCCGCTGGAGCGGGCTGTGGCTCTCGGAGGCCTTCCGCTGCTGGGACATCGAAGGCGATCTGGCCGGCACCACCGCCCCCGTCCTCCTCGTCCAGGGCGACCGCGACCCGTACGGCACCTTCGCCCACCTCGACGCGGCCGAGCGCGCCCTCGGCGGGCCCGTGCAGCGCCTGGAGCTGGCCGGCTGCGGCCACACCCCCCACCTCGAACGGCCCGACGACGTCGTCGACGCCGTCCAGACCTTCCTCGCCACCGCCCCCGGCCCCGCCGGGCAGCCCTCGCGCCAGGAGATCCGACCATGAGCGACCTCGACGACGTCCGCCTGGACGGCCTGCTCGCCACGTCCGCACGCCGGCACCCCTCCCG
>NZ_JBPQTS010000081.1:0-31305 GCF_051386455.1 Streptomyces sp. URMC 124 | reverse complement strand
CCGCCGCGTGGCATGCCGGGCCCGGGCCACATCAGGCCCTGGAACGCCTGGGGGGCCGCCCGGCGGAGTTACTCCTGGGCCGTCGCGCCCAGCGGGCCCGCGCCGGCGGAGCCGCCCGACGCGCTGCGGACGCCCCGGTCGCCCCGGGCGCGGGCGGCGGCCTCCGCCGCCCTGGCCTCGGCCACGACGTCCTGCTCGGGCACCGACTCCCCGGCGCGGATGAGCTCGATCCGGCCCATCACCTTCGAGCGCAGGTCGGCGGGCACGTCGTCATGGCCGCAGCACCGCTTGACCAGCTTCTTCACCGCCTGTTCCAGGCCGTATTTCTCCAGGCACGGGGAGCACTCGTCGATGTGCACCTCGAACTTGGCGCAGTCCCCGTCGGGCATCTCGTGGTCGAGGAACTCGTAGAGGTGGTCGAGGACCTCGGAGCAGTCCGTCTCGTGCGGGTCTCCGCAGCTCATGAGTCCGAGCCTTTCCGGTTGTGCGACTCGTCGGAGCCGTTCGGCGCGGGGGCCGCCCCGGCCGGGACGAGACCCCGCTCACGGGCGTAGTCCTCCAGCATTCCGCGCAGCTGGCGGCGGCCCCGGTGGAGCCGGGACATGACCGTGCCGATGGGCGTACCCATGATGTCCGCGATCTCCTTGTAGGCAAAGCCCTCGACGTCCGCGAGGTAGACCGCTATCCGGAATTCCTCGGGGATGGCCTGGAGGGCCTCCTTGACATCGGAGTCCGGGAGGTGGTCCAGCGCCTGGGACTCGGCGGAGCGCAGGCCGGTCGACATGTGCGACTCGGCGCGGGCCAGCTGCCAGTCCTCGATCTCCTCCGACGCGCTGCGCAGCGGCTCGCGCTGCTTCTTGCGGTAGGAGTTGATGAAGGTGTTGGTCAGGATGCGGTACAGCCACGCCTTGAGGTTCGTGCCGTCGCGGAACTGGTGGAAGGACGCGTACGCCTTGGCGTAGGTCTCCTGCACCAGGTCCTCCGCGTCGGCCGGGTTGCGCGTCATGCGCAGGGCGGCCGAGTACATCTGGTCGAGGAAGGTGAGGGCGTCGCGCTCGAACCGGGCGTTGCGCTCGGCGGCGGTCTCCGCCCCGGCGGCGTCGCCCGCGGCAGCGGCGGTGGCAGCGGCGTTCTCGGTGGCGCTCTTCATGCCCGTGGCCCCGGTGTCTTCGGTCCCCTCGTCGGTCCCAGTGACCGGACCCACCTCCTCCAACACGACGGCAGGACCGGATGCGGACCCGCTCGAATCGGAGAATAGACGACGATCCCGCCCGTCCGCCGCTCCAGCCGGGGCGGGCTGCGCCACATGCAGTGCCGCCCACCCCAGGTCAGCGGTCTGCGGGCGGGACAGGCATGCGATCGAACCCATGCGGCGAGCTCCCATTCCTCGGTCGGGCCAGTAGCCACCGGTCCAGTAGCTGATGACGACTGGCACAACATCGCCGGGGCACGCCGCATTCCCTGAATCCTCCGGAATTCAACGGCACTTCCGGAGTACGGAATTCCGCACCGCTGCCGCGAGCTCCGTCAGCTGCCGGCGATCCCGCCCAGCCACTCCGCGACGGCCCCGGTGAGGCCCGCCAGGGCCTCCTCCTGCCCGACGCCGGCCTTCTTCGGCACGGCGAAGCCGTGGTCCCCGTGCGGCACGGGAACCAGGCGGGTGCCGGACGGGAACTCCTCGGGGCGGCCGAACGGGTCCTTGGCGCCCTGGACCACGAGCGTGGGCAGACCGGTGCCGGTCAGCTCGTCCGCGCGGGACTTCTCCGGCTTGCCCGGCGGGTGGAGCGGGAAGCTCAGCGCG
This sequence comes from Streptomyces sp. URMC 124, assembly GCF_051386455.1. Classification (NCBI taxonomy): domain Bacteria; kingdom Bacillati; phylum Actinomycetota; class Actinomycetes; order Kitasatosporales; family Streptomycetaceae; genus Streptomyces; species Streptomyces sp. URMC 124. The sequence continues at coordinate 29,504 of NZ_JBPQTS010000081.1, read as the reverse complement.
AGCACGGCGACGGCTCCGAGGCCCGCCGCGGTACGGCACGCCACGCGCGCGCCCGCACTGCGGCCGCCGGCCACGACCGGCCGCCCGGGCTCCCGCAGCGCGGGCCACAGGGCCGTCCAGGCGGCGTCCAGCGCCTTCGGCGCCGGGGCGACCTTCTTGCCGGCGACCCGCCAGGGCTGCTCCACCAGGGCGACGGTGACGCCGTGCGCGGGCAGCGCGGCGGCGAGGGCCTGCAGGTCACGGGCCTCGATGCCACCGCCGGCGCCGTGGCCGAGGGCGAGCACGAGGCGCGCCTGCCCGGCGGGGTACCAGTGGATGCGGGCGTCGCCCGCGGGGGTGGGAACGGTCTCGATCACCCGTCCATCTTCGTCCACCGCGCCCGGCATCCCCTTCAAGGAGCTCAGGAGACTCAGAACAGCGTCGCTTCCTCCGGCGCCTCCAGCTCCTTCAGGAGCTCGGGTCCGTTGTTGCGGACGTCGCTGACCGCGGTCGCGACCGGGTACGCCCGCACGGATCCCGCGGCCGGCGGGGCGAGCAGGTCGCGCAGCTCGTCGACGCCCGTGCGGGCCGGGTCCAGCCAGGCGTCCCAGCGGTCCGGCGGCAGCACCAGCGGCATCCGGGGGTGGATCTCGGCCAGGGAGCGCGGCCCGCCCTCCGCGGGGGCGGCCCCCTCCGCGGAGGCGAACGGCGCGGGCTCGGCCTCCGTCGTGATCACCGTGCAGGTGACCCACCAGGCCTGGGGATGGTCGGGCGGCAGGCCGGGGTCGCGCCAGAACTCGTACAGCCCGGCCATCGCCATGACCGAGCCGTCGGCCGGGGTGACGAAGTAGGGCTGTTTCCGGGACCTCTTCTTACGGCCCTTCTCCTCCAGCTCCCGCTCGGCCGCGCCGGTGACCCACTCGTAGTATCCGTCGGCGGGTATCAGACAGCGGCGGCGCTCGAAGGCCTGCCGGTAGGACGGCTTCTCGTGGACGGTCTCGGCCCGCGCGTTGATCATCTTTGCGGCGCCCTCGGGCGACTTCGCCCACGACGGGACCAGGCCCCAGCGCAGCGGGCGCAGCTGGCGAACCGGACGCCGGTCGGCTGCGTCTTTCAGAGGACGTTCGAGCACCACGTGGACGCTCTTCGTCGGGGCCACGTTCCAGTCCGGAGCGAGGGCCTCGGTCGGCTCCCACTTCTCGACGCCGAAGAGCCCCACGAGATCCTCGGGCTCCCGGCTCGCCGCGTATCGACCACACATGTTCGCCAACCCTGCCACGGACCCACGAGGAGCCGCGCACAAATGGACAGCACCGAAGCCACCGCCCTGTGGGACCGCGTGGTGGGAACCCAGCCCGCGCCCTCCGTGTGGCTGGTGGCCGCCACGGGGCTCGTCGCCCTCGCGGCGGTGGCCCCGCGGGGCATATGGCTGGTGACCCGCAACGCCGTCACCATCGCCCACGAAGGGGGCCACGGCCTGGTGGCCCTGCTCGCCGGGCGGCGGCTGGAGGGCATCCGGCTGCACTCGGACACCTCCGGGCTGACCGTCTCGCGCGGCAAGCCGACCGGCCTCGGCATGATCCTCACCGCCGCCGCGGGCTACCCCGCCGCCTCGCTGCTGGGGCTCGGCGGCGCGTGGCTGCTCGCCGCCGGTCACATCACGGCGCTGCTGTGGCTCGCGACGGCGCTGCTCGCCGCGATGCTGCTGATGATCCGCAACGCCTACGGCGTGCTGACGGTGGTGCTCTCGGGCTCGCTGTTCGTGCTGGTCTCCTGGCTGGCGGGACCCGCCGTGCAGGCGCTGTTCGCGTACGGGGTCGTGTGGTTCCTGCTGCTCGGCGGCGTCCGGCCGGCCTTCGAGCTGCAGAGCAAGCGGCGCTACGGAGGAGCTCCGGACTCGGACGCCGACCAGCTCGCCCGGCTCACCCACCTGCCCGCCACGGTGTGGCTGGTTTTCTTCCACGTGATCTCGCTGTGCGCGCTGACCGGCGGAGGGCGCTGGCTGCTGGGCCTGTGACCGGCAGGGGCGCGGACGGAGCTCGGTAAGGTAAAGGCATGACCGAGAACCCCGCGCACACAGACCTCTGGCCCGCCCCCCTCGCCACGGGAGCGGTCGACGCGACCGTCACCGTGCCCGGTTCGAAGTCGGTCACCAACCGCGCCCTGGTGCTGGCCGCGCTCGCCTCCGAGCCCGGCTGGCTGCGCCGCCCCCTGCGCTCGCGCGACACCCTGCTGATGGCCGAGGCGCTGCGCGCCATGGGCGTCGGCATCGAGGAGACCGTCTCCTCCAGCTCCGCTGACGCGGACGGCCCGGCCGGCTCCGGCGAGGCCTGGCGGGTCATCCCCGCCCGGCTGCGCGGCCCCGCCACCGTGGACGTCGGCAACGCCGGCACCGTGATGCGCTTCCTGCCGCCCGTGGCGAGCCTGGCCGACGGCCCGATCCGCTTCGACGGCGACCCGCGCAGCTACGAGCGCCCCCTGCACGGCGTGATCGACGCGCTGCGCGCCCTGGGCGCCCGCATAGACGACAACGAGCGCGGCGCCCTGCCCCTGACCGTGCACGGCGGCGGCGCCCTGGAGGGCGGCACCGTCGAGATCGACGCCTCCTCCTCGTCGCAGTTCGTCAGCGCCCTGCTGCTGTCCGGGCCGCGCTTCAACCAGGGCGTGGAGGTCCGCCACGTCGGCTCCGTGCTGCCCTCGATGCCGCACATCCGGATGACCGTCGACATGCTGCGCCAGGCCGGCGCCCAGGTGGACACGCCCGAGTCCGGCGGCGAGCCGAACGTGTGGCGGGTCTCCCCCAGCGCCCTCCTCGGCCGCGACGTCGTGATCGAGCCGGACCTGTCCAACGCGGCCCCGTTCCTGGCCGCCGCCCTGGTCACCGGCGGCCGGGTCACCGTCCCCGACTGGCCCGAGCACACCACCCAGCCCGGCGACGCCCTGCGGGAGATCTTCACCGCGATGGGCGGCTCCTGCGAGCTGACCGAGACCGGCCTGACCTTCACCGGCACCGGCCGCATCACGGGCATCGACGCCGACCTGCACGAGGTCGGCGAGCTGACCCCGGTGATCGCCGCCGTCGCGGCGCTCGCCGACTCCGAGTCCACCCTGCGCGGCATCGCCCACCTGCGGCTGCACGAGACGGACCGGCTGGCCGCCCTGGCCAAGGAGATCAACGAGCTCGGCGGCGACGTCACCGAGACCGAGGACGGGCTGCACATCCGCCCGCGGCCGCTGCACGGCGGGGTCTTCCACACCTACGAGGACCACCGGCTCGCCACCGCGGCCGCCGTCATCGGCCTCGCGGTCGACGGCGTCCGGGTGGAGAACGTGGCCACCACCGCCAAGACCCTGCCCGACTTCCCGGAGCTGTGGACCGGGATGCTCGGGACCGTCGCGGGGGCGGCGACGGCGCCGAGAGTCTGAGAGATCCAGGAAAGCCAGCAATGCGCCGCTACGGCAAGAACCCCGACGAGGACGATGTCCGCGTCCGCCCCAACCGCAAGGGCAACCGCCCCCGCACCAACATCCGCCCCAAGCACGAGGACGCCGCCGGGGGCTTCGTCCTGACCGTCGACCGCGGCCGCCTGACCTGCCTGGTCGAGGACCGGATCGTGATGGCGATGAAGGCCCGCGAACTGGGCCGCAAGGGCGTCGTGGTCGGTGACCGGGTCGCGGTCGTCGGGGACCTGTCCGGCGCCAAGGACACCCTCGCGCGCATCGTGCGGGTCGAGGAGCGCTCGTCGGTGCTGCGCCGCACGGCGGACGACGACGATCCCTTCGAGCGCGTGGTGGTGGCCAACGCCGACCAGCTCGCGATCGTCACCGCCCTCGCGGACCCCGAGCCGCGGCCCCGGCTCATCGACCGCTGTCTGGTCGCCGCCTTCGACGCGGGCCTGGAGCCGCTGCTCGTCCTGACGAAGTCGGACCTGGCCTCGCCGGACAAGCTCCTGGAGTCCTACGGCTCCCTGGGCGTGCGGTACGTGGTCACCAGCCGCGAGGAGCTCGCGGACGGCGGGGCGGCGGACCGGGTCCGCGAGCGGCTGACGGACCGGGTCACCGCGTTCGTCGGCCACTCCGGCGTCGGCAAGACCACCCTGGTCAACGCCCTCGTCCCGGACCGGCAGCGGGCCACCGGCCACGTCAACGCCGTCACCGGCCGCGGCCGGCACACCACCACGTCCGCGCTGGCCCTGCCGCTGCCGGGAGGCTCGGGCTGGGTCATCGACACCCCCGGCGTCCGGTCGTTCGGCCTCAACCACATCGACCCGTCCCGCGTCATCCACGCCTTCCCCGACCTGGAGCCGGGCACGGAGGGCTGCCCGCGGGCCTGCAGCCACGACGAAGCGGACTGCGCGCTGGACGCGTGGGTGGCCGACGGCCACGCCGATCCGCAGCGCCTCTACTCGCTGCGCCGGCTGCTTTCCACGCGGGAGCGACGCGAAGGCGATTGATCGCCTACGTTTGCGAGTGACCGCCACTGGCAAGGGCATCAAGCACACCGGGACGGACGGCGGTCACCGAGACGCGGGAGGCAAACTGATGGCGTGGCTGCTGGTCGTGGTCGCCGGGCTGCTGGAAACCGGCTTCGCGGTCTGTCTCAAGCTCTCCCACGGTTTCACCCGGCTGTGGCCGACGATCGCGTTCGCGTGCTTCGCGCTCGGCAGCTTCGGCCTGCTGACGCTCTCCCTCAAGAAGCTCGACGTGGGCCCGGCCTACGCCGTGTGGACGGGCATCGGCGCGGCCGGCACGGCGATCTACGGCATGGTCTTCCTCGGCGACCTGGTCTCGACGCTGAAACTGGTGTCGATCGGCCTGGTGATCCTGGGCGTGATGGGGCTGCAGCTGTCGGGCTCGGCGCACTGACTGCGGTTCGTGCCGGCCCGCGTCAGGCCGCCGGCCGGCCCGCGGCGAAGTGGCACGCCGCCTCGTGCCCCGCACCGAACGACCGCGGCGCGGGCCGCACCCCTTCGCACCGCGCCCGGTCCGCATCTCCCAGCCCCGCGTACACCCCGCACCGCCCCCGGAACCGGCACCCCTCGTCCCGTACCTCGGGACTGGGCGGATCGCCGGCCAGCAGGATCCGTTCCCGGGCGCGCTCCCGCGAGGGATCCGGCACCGGTACGGCCGACAGCAGCGCCTGCGTGTACGGGTGCCGCGGCCGGGCGAAGACCTCCTCGACCGGCCCGGACTCCACGGTGCGGCCGAGGTACATGACGCTGACGCGGTCCGCGATGTGCCGCACGACGGCCAGGTCGTGCGAGACGAAGAGGTAGGCGAGGCCCAGTTCGCGCTTGAGGCGCTGCAGCAGGTTGAGCACACCGGCCTGCACGGACACGTCCAGCGCGGAGACCGGTTCGTCGAGGACGAGCAGCTCCGGTTCGACGGCGAGCGCCCGCGCGATGCCGATCCGCTGCCGCTGCCCGCCGGAGAACTCGTGCGGGAAGCGGTCCGCGTGGGCGGCCTCCAGGCCGACGAGTTCCAGCAGCCCGGGGATGCGGCCGGCGACGGCGGCCCGTCCGTGGCCCTGGGCACGCAGCGGCTCGGCGACGATCTCGCCGACCGGCATGCGGGGGTCGAGGCTCGCCATGGGGTCCTGGAAGACGATCTGTACGCAGCCGCGCAGGGCGTGCGCCCGGCGCCTGGTCAGCGCGGCGGCGGAGTGGCCGAGGATCTCGACCTCCCCGGCCTCGGGGGCGGCCAGGCGCAGGATCTCCATCAGGGCGGTGGACTTGCCGGAGCCGGACTCGCCGACGAGGCCGAGGGTCTCGCCGCGCCGGATGTCGAGGTCGACGCCGTCGACGGCGTACACGCTGCCGACGCGGCGGCGGAAGGCGCCACCCTTGTACACCGGGAAGGTCTTGGCCAGCCCCTGGACGCGCAGGACGACGGGCAGTTCGCTGCGGGGCACGCCGCCACCGGGACCTTCGGACACCGCGCCGAGCGGCTCGCCGGGCGCCCCGTCGGGCGCCTCACCGAGCGTCTCGCCGGGCGCCGGGAAGAGCCCGGGGCCGGGAGTCTTCACGCAGGCCGCGAGGTGCTCGCCCATTCCCGCGAGTGCGGGTTCGTCGCCGCAGGCGTCGTCGGCGAGCGGGCAGCGGGGCGCGAAGGGGCAACCGCCGGACAGCGTCCGCAGGTCGGGCGGTGACCCGGGGACGGGGGTCAGCGGGCGCCCGCCGGCATCCGGGCGGGGCACGGCGCCGAGCAGCCCGATGGTGTACGGCATGCGCGGCGCGGCGAACAGCGCGTCGACGGGCGCGCTCTCCACGACGCGGCCCGCGTACATCACGGCGACGCGGTCGGCCATGCCGGCGATCACGCCGAGGTCGTGGCTGACGAGGAGCAGCGCGGCGCCGGTCTCGCGCCGGGCGGTGCGCAGGACGTCGAGGATCTGGGCCTGGACGGTGACGTCGAGGGCGGTGGTGGGTTCGTCGGCGAGGATGACGTCGGGGTCGTTGGCGACGGCCATGGCGATGACCGCGCGCTGGCGCATGCCGCCGGAGAACTCGTGCGGGTAGGCGCGGGCGCGCCGGGCGGGGTCGGGGATGCCGACGAGGTCCAGGAGTTCGACGGCGCGGCGCCGGGCCTTCTCGCGGGTGACGTCCTGGTGGGTGCGGACGGCTTCGGCGATCTGGTCGCCGACGCGGTGGACGGGGGTGAGGGCGGAGAGCGGGTCCTGGAAGACCATGGCGACGCGGCGGCCGCGCAGCCGGGACAGTGCTTTCTCCCCCGCGCCGAGCATCTCGGTGCCGCCGGCCAGGACGGAGCCGCGGACGCGCGCGGTGCGGGGCAGCAGCCCCATGGCGGCGAGGGCGACGGTGGACTTCCCGGAGCCCGATTCGCCGACGAGGCCGAGGACTTCGCCGCGGCTGAGGGTGAGGTCGACGCCGCGGACGGCGGGCACCGGGCCCTCGGGCCCGTCGAAGTCGACGTGCAGGCCGCGTACGGCCAGGGCGGCGGTGTCCGTACGGGCCGCAGGAGCCGGAGGGGCCGCGTCAGCGGGCGGCGCGGTCATGGTGGTGTCCCTTCCGGCGCGGGCGGCGCCTGGTGCGGTGGTGGCCCGAGGTGGGGTCGAGGGCGTCGCGCAGGCCGTCGCCGAGGAAGTTGACCGCGAGGACGAAGAGGACGAGCAGTCCGGCGGCGAAGAAGAACATCCAGGGGTAGGTGAGGGCGGCGTCCGAGCCGTCGGCGATGAGGGTGCCCAGCGAGACGTCGGGGGGCTGCACGCCGAACCCGAAGTAGGACAGGCCGGTCTCGCTCATGACGGCGCCGCCGACGGCGATGGTGGCGTCGACGATGAGGAACGAGGAGACGTTGGGGAGGATGTGGCGCACGATGATGCGCAGCGGGTGCACCCCCATGAGCTGGGCGGCCTTGACGAATTCGCGCTCCTTCAGGGAGCGGGTCATGGACCGTACGACCCGTGCGGTGATCATCCAGCCGAAGACGGCGAGGAGTCCGACGAAGACGATCCAGCCGCTGTCGCGGAGCCGGGGCGAGACGATGGCGATGATCAGGAAGGCGGGGAAGACGAGGAGCAGGTCGATGAAGAAGGTGACGGCCCGGTCGGTCCAGCCGCCGAAGTAGCCCGCGCAGGCGCCGACGACGGAGGCGAGGACGGTCGAGGTCAGGGCCGTGAGCAGGCCGATCAGCAGGGATTTCTGCAGTCCGTGGAGGACTTGGGCGTAGACGTCCTGGCCGATGCGGTTGGTGCCCCACCAGTGGGTGGCGGAGGGGCCTTCGCGCAGCGCGCCGTAGTCGATGTCGGTGTGGCTCCAGGGGGTGAGGTGGGGGCCGGCGAAGGCGAGCAGGAACAGCAGCAGGAGGACGGCCGCTCCGGTGACGGCGTTGCGGCTGCCGGCCAGGCGGCGCAGGGCGGTGCGGCCTCGCCCCCGTGCGGCGGGCGGTGCGGCCGCGGCGGGGCCGGCGGTGGGGACGGTGGCGGTGGTGGTCATGGGGAGTGCCTCGCTCAGCTGGTGCGGACGCGCGGGTCGAGCGCGGCGTGGAGGACGTCGGCCAGGAAGCCGGAGAGCAGCACCATGACGGCGGCGAACACGTTCACCGCGACGACGGAGTTGACGTCGCTCTTGCCGATGGCGTCGATGAACCACGAGCCCATGCCGTGCCAGCCGAAGATCTTCTCGGTGAAGGCGGCGCCGGTGAAGAGGGCGAGGAATCCGTAGGCGAAGAACGTGGACATGGGCACGAGCGCGGTGCGCAGGCCGTGGGTGAGGACGGCCCTGCGGTGGGTGAGGCCCTTAGCGCGCGCGGTGCGCAGGAAGTCCGAGCCGAGCACGTCGAGCATGGTGCCGCGCTGGTAGCGGCTGTAGGCGGCGGCGGTGCCGAGCGCGATGGAGAGCGTGGGCAACAGCAGGTGGACGGCGCGGTCGCCCAGGAGCGTGCCCGCGGAGCCGGTGAGTCCGGGGGTCTTCTCGCCGGTGAAGGAGATGAGTTCGGTGCCCGCGGCCTGATTGGCCTTCATGGCACCGAGCTTGAGCAGGACGGCGAGGAGGAAAGTGGGGGTGGACAGCAGCAGGAACGCGAAGACGGTGACCGCACGGTCGGAGAAGCGGTACTGCCGCAGCGCGCCCCAGGCGCCCGCGAGGATGCCGGCCACGGTGCCGAGCAGGGTGCCCGCGAGCAGCAGCCGCAGGCTGACGCCGATGCGGCGGCCGAACTCCTCGTCCACGCTGCTGCTGTCGATGGTCCGCCCGAAGTCCCCGCGCACGGCGTGCGAGGCCCAGGTGCCGAAGCGTTCCAGCAGGGGGGTGTGGTCGTTGATCCCGAGCGCGGTCAGCTGCGCCTCCACCGACTCGGCGGGGGGCGGTGGTTGGCGGCCTTCGAAGTACCCGCGCGGGGAGAGCGCCAGCGACGACAGCACGTACGACAGGAAGACGGCCACGGCCAGAAGCAGCGCGTAGTAGCCGAGTCGTTTCGTCAGATAGGCGAGCACGGTGGGTGACACTATCCGGCGGAACCTACCGTTCGGTTTCTTTCTGTTTCGGATGTGTTTCGTACGTGATAAATGATGTAAACGCTTGACCGTACAGGCCTGTTGGGGCAGCGCTGACATGCTTACGGTGACCGGGCCGTCCGTCCCCCATGAGAGGAAATCCGCCATGATCAGGCCCGTCAGAGCCACCGCCCTCGCGGCCGCGGCCGTCTCCGCCGCCCTGGTGGTCACCGCCTGCGGCAGCGGCTCGGGGACGTCCTCGGACGACGGCGCGCAGGACAAGGCGGCACCGGCGGTGGGCGCCCAGGACCTCAACCCGCACCCGGCGGAGGACCTGAAGCAGGGCGGCGTCCACAAGGTCTCGATCCAGCAGTGGATCAACCAGTACAACCCCAACCAGACGGACGGCACCCAGGGCGACGCCTCGGCGATCACCGCCCTGGTGGAGCCCGACCTGTTCACCTTCGACGCCAAGGGCGTCCCCCACTCCAACCCGGACTTCCTGGCCTCCGCGAAGGTCGTCTCGACCGACCCCCAGGTGGTGTCCTACGAGCTCAACCCGAAGGCCAAGTGGTCGGACGGCAAGCCGCTGGGCGTGGCCGACTTCGAGGCCCAGTGGAAGGCGCTCAGCGGCAAGGACAAGGGCTTCCAGGTCGCCTCCACCAGCGGCTACGACCAGATCGCCAAGGTCGAGCAGGGCAAGGACGAGCACGAGGTGCGGGTCACCTTCGCGACCCCGTTCGCCGACTGGCAGATGCTCTTCGACCCGCTGCTCCCGGCCTCCCTCCATGCGAGCGCGGACAGCTTCAACAAGGGCTGGGCCGGGCAGGTGCCGGTCACCGGCAACGCCTGGAAGGTCGGTCAGTACGACAAGACCGCGAAAACCATCACGCTGGTCCCGGACCCCGCCTGGTGGGGCGAGAAGCCGAAGCTGGACAAGTACATCTTCTGGGCCATGGACAGCAAGGCCCGCACCGACGCCTACCTCAATAAGGAGATCGACGACACCCCGGCCTCCGCCCCCGAGGCCTACCAGCGCCTGAAGGGCGACAAGGACACCGACTTCCGCATCGGCGCCCGCTGGGACCAGGTCACGCTCAGCATGAACGGTGCCCGCGGTCCGCTCCAGGACGTCAGGGCGCGCCGAGCGGTGACCCTCGGCGTGGACCGCGAGGCGCTGGCGAAGGTCGCGGGCAAGGACCTGCCGTTCCGGCCGAAGGTCCTGAACAACCACTTCTTCATGCCGAACCAGGAGGGCTACCGGGACAACGCGGGCGCCTTCGGCAAGCGCGACGTCGCCCGGGCGAAGAAGCTGCTGGACGAGGCGGGCTGGAAGGAGCAGGGCGCCGGCAAGCCGCGCACCAAGGACGGCAAGCCGCTGGCCCTGGACTACGTGATGCCCGCCGACGCGGTCGCGCTCGCCGAGGACCAGGCCAAGCTCACCCAGCAGATGCTCGGCGAGATCGGGATCAAGGTCGACCTGCGCAAGGTCCCGGCCGACGACTACTTCGACCGGTACGTCCACCGGGGCAACTACGACCTCACGCAGTTCCGCCAGGTCGACCGGATCTACCGCTCCAGCTCCTACCAGGACTACCGGCAGCCCGACGGCGACAACGCCTTCACCAACTACGGCCGGGTCTCGTCGCCCGAGGTGGACAAGCTGCTGGTGGAGGCGTCCCGGACGACGGACGCCGCGAAGCAGGTCGCGCTGTACAACGAGGCGGACGCCAAGGTCTGGGAGCTCGGCCACTCGGTGCCGCTCTACCAGCGGCCCCAGATCATCGCGATCCGCAAGGGCCTGGCCAACACCGGTGCGCCGGGGCTGGGCGACGAGAACAGCATCCGGATCGGATGGCTGAAGTAGCCCCCGTCCCGTCCGGTCACTGCTCCGGACGGGGTACGTCCGCCGCGTACTCGCCCACCAGGGTGCGGACCAGACGGGCGACGTGCCCCGCGGCCTCCTCGTCCGACGCGCCCGGGGCGACGACGTAGGACAACGTCAGCCGTACGGCGGCCTCGCAGGCCCACCGCACGGCCTCCGGCGCCCGGTCGGCGGCGGTGCCGGAGACCGCCCGGACGGCGCGGTCGCGGACGGCCTCGGCGAGCGCCGCGGCGCCGGGCCCCGAGCGCCCCCGCGCAGCGGCGAAGGGCCCGCGCGGGGGCGGCGGGGCGGGTGCCGCGGCGGCCGGGAGCCGCTCGCCGCGGCACCCCGTGAGCGCGGCCCGGACGAGGGGGTTGGCCCGGGACGCGCGCAGGATCCAGCAGGCGGCGGCCGCACAGCGGTCCCCGGCGTCCGTGGCGGCGCCGGCGGGCGCGGCCGCCAGGGCCCGCTCGACACCGGTGAGGAAGGCCTCCGCCTCCCGGCGGACCAGGGCGCGGGCGAGGCCGTCCTTGCTGCCGAACTCGTTGTAGAGCGTCTGCCGGGAGACCCCGGCCGCGGCCGCGACGTCCACCATCCGGACCCCGTTCCAGGGCCGGGTGCGAAGCGCCGCGAAGGCCGCGTCCAGCAAGAGCTCTCGTGCCGCGGGCATCGTCGCCTCCCCGGCCGTCCGGCCGCACCACGACTGTGGCCACAGAATTGACGTGCCGCCATACGGTGTCAAGAGCCGTGGGCGGGCCGCGAGTGCCGGAGCTGCGCCCACGGGTACTGTTCAGCCATGTCCGACTACCACGATGATCTGCGTCTGGCCCATGTCCTCGCGGATGCCGCCGACGCGGCCACCATGGACCGGTTCAAGGCCCTCGACCTGAAGGTCGAGACGAAACCGGACATGACCCCGGTGAGCGAGGCGGACAAGGCCGCCGAGGAGCTGATCCGCGGTCACCTGCAGCGCGCGCGGCCGCGCGATGCGGTGCTGGGCGAGGAGTTCGGCAGCGAGGGCACCGGCCCGCGCCGCTGGGTGATCGACCCGATCGACGGCACCAAGAACTACGTGCGCGGGGTGCCGGTCTGGGCCACGCTCATCTCCCTCATGGTGCAGGGCGAGTACGCGGGCACGATCAGCTGGGAGCCCGTCGTGGGCGTGGTGTCGGCGCCGGCGCTGGGCCGCCGCTGGTGGGCGGCCAAGGGGTCCGGCGCGTACACCGGCCGCAGCCTGTCGTCGGCGACCCGTCTGCAGGCGTCCCGGGTGGGCCGCATCGAGGACGCCTCGTTCGCCTACTCCTCGCTCAGCGGCTGGGAGGAGCGCGGTCTGCTGCCGGGCTTCCTCGACCTCACGCGCGACTGCTGGCGCACCCGCGGCTACGGCGACTTCTGGCCGTACATGATGGTCGCCGAGGGGTCGGTGGACATCTGCGCCGAGCCGGAGCTGTCCCTGTGGGACATGGCGGCGAACGTGGTCATCGTGGAGGAGGCCGGCGGGCGCTTCACGGGGCTGGACGGTCGGCCGGGCCCGCACAGCGGCGACGCCGCCGCCTCCAACGGCCTGCTCCACGACGAGCTCCTGGGATACCTGCGCACATAAGGCCTGCCGGCGGAGCCGCGAGCGGCCGCACGCCGGAAGTCCGCCGGGCACGAGCCCCGCGCGAGCGCGGCGACGCCGCCGAGCGCGGTTGCGGCCCCACGCGCCCCTTGTTGGGCACGCCGCGCCGTGTGACGATGAAGGCCCCACGCTTGTGAACTTGTGAATCCCGGCAGGGGGTTCGCGGTCCACCAAGGAGGTGGCTCCAGCCATGCTCGTCCGCGACGCCATGAGCACGGTGGTCCTCACCATCGGCCCCGCCCACACCCTCCGACAGGCAGCCAGGCTGATGTCCGCGCGCAGGATAGGCGCCGCGGTCGTCCTCGATCCCGACACCAGCGGGCTCGGCATCCTCACCGAGCGGGACATCCTCAACTCCGTCGGCGCCGGGCAGGACCCGGACCGGGAGACTGCGCAGGCGCACACCACGACGGACGTCGTCTTCGCGGCGCCGGAGTGGACGCTGGACGAGGCAGCGAACGCCATGGCGCGCGGCGGGTTCCGCCATCTGATCGTCCTCGACGGCAACGGCCCGGTCGGCGTCGTGTCGGTGCGCGACATCATCCGCTGCTGGATACGCGCGGGCGCGCGCGGGACCAGGGAGGACGCGACGGCGGGCGCGCCGGCGGGCTGAGCACGGCCGGAAAGGCCGGAGCCCCTTGGCGTCCGGCCTCCCCGGTGTGTACGGCAAGCGGCCGCTGGAACTCCCCCGCGACGCGTCACCACGTCCGCGAGGAGCGGCTGGGGACTCCCCCCGGCGGGTGGCCGGGGGGCAACCGCAAAGGGAGCTCAGCCGCGCAGGGCCTGGACGGCGGCTTCCAGCCGCTTGCCGTAGTCCGCGTCCGCCTGGCGGAAGTTGTTGATGGCCCGCTCGGCGATGTCGTCGCGCGAGACCTTCGCGATGAAGCCCGCGAGGTTGGCGATCAGTCGCTCCTTCTCCTCCTCCGACATCAGCCGGTAGAGGTTGCCCGCCTGGACGAAGTCGTCGTCCTCGGCGTGCGAGGGCGCCGCGTGGTTGCCGGTGCCGCCGGTGACGGAGGTGGACCCCCACAGCGGCAGCCCGGTCTCCTTGGGGCCGCCGAAGCTGTTGGGCTCGTAGTTCTTGGCCCGGCCGTGGCGGCCGTCGTAGGCGTACCCGTCACGGCCGTAGGTGTTCGCCACGGTGGCGCGCGGGCGGTTCACCGGCAGGTGGTCGGCGTTGATGCCGACGCGGTAGCGGTGGGCGTCGCCGTAGGCGAAGAGCCGGCCCTGCAGCATCTTGTCCGGGGAGGGGCCGATGCCCGGCACGAAGTGCGCCGGCGAGAAGGCGGACTGCTCGACCTCGGCGAAGACGTTGTCGGGGTTGCGGTTGAGCTCCAGCTTGCCGATCTCGATCGGCGGGTAGTCCTCGTGCGGCCACACGCGGGTGAGGTCGAACGGGTTGAAGCGGTACTGGGCCGCCTCGTCCGCCGGCATGATCTGCACCTGCACGGTCCAGGTGGGGAACTCGCCGCGCTCGATGGCCTCGCGCAGGTCGCGCTGGTGGAAGTCGGGGTCCTCGCCGGCGATGCGGTTGCCCTCCGCCTGGGTGAGGTTCTTGATGCCCTGGTCGGTCTTGAAGTGGTACTTGACCCAGAAGACCTCGCCGGCCGCGTTCTGCCACTGGAAGGTGTGCGAGCCGTAGCCGTTCATGTGGCGGTACGAGGCGGGGATGCCGCGGTCACCGAAGAGCCAGGTCACCTGGTGGGTGGCCTCGGGCGAGAGCCCCCAGAAGTCCCAGACGTTGTCCGCCTCCTGCGAGCCGGTGTACGGGTCGCGCTTCTGGGTGTGGATGAAGTCGGGGAACTTGATGGCGTCCTTGATGAAGAACACCGGGGTGTTGTTGCCGACGAGGTCGTAATTGCCCTCCTCGGTGTAGAACTTCAGGGCGAAGCCGCGGGGGTCGCGCACGGTGTCGGCCGAGCCGAGGCTGCCGGCGACGGTGGAGAACCGCAGGAACGTCTCGGTCTGCTTGCCCACCTCGGAGAGGAACTTGGCGCGGGTGTACCGCGTGACGTCGGCGGTCACGGTGAAGGTGCCGTACGCACCGGCGCCGCGGGCGTGCACCACGCGCTCCGGGATCCGCTCGCGGTTGAAGTGCGCGAGCTTCTCCAGCAGCGACTGGTCCTGGATCAGGACGGGACCGCCGGCGCCCGCGGTCTCGCTGTTCTGGTTGTCCGCGACCGGAGCACCGGACTCCGTGGTCAGCGGGCCCGTCGTGGGAATGGTCTCGCCCTGAACCGACACGTGTGCCTCCGTCATCTCGTCCCTCACTCGGCCACTCGGCCCGAGCCGCTCACCTTGGCTCGACCCGATCGCTCTGGCTTGACCTGATCGCTTGGCCTGAGCCGAGCTCGATCCTACATTAGACATTGTCTAAGTCAAGATGGACCTAACATAAATATGAGATCCAATCGTGGACATGGGCCGCTGCTACGCTGGTCCTATCTGACTGATAGGTGAATGGCATGAGTGACCTGCTGGAACGACTCCGGGGACGCGGCTGGCGGCTGACCGCACAGCGACGCGTCGTGGCAGAGGTCCTCGACGGGGACCACGTGCACTACACCGCGGACGAAGTGCACGCCAAGGCCGCGGAACTGCTGCCGGAGATCTCGCGCGCGACCGTGTACAACACCCTCGGGGAGCTCGTCTCCCTGGGCGAGATCATGGAAGTGAGCACGGACGGGCGCGCCAAGCGCTACGACCCCAATGCCCACCACGCGCACCAGCACCTGGTGTGCTCGCAGTGCGGCACCATCCGCGACGTCCACCCCATGGGCGACCTGCTGGCCGTCCTGCCGGCCGAGGAGCGCTTCGGCTTCCAGGTGGCGGCCGTCGAGGTGACGTACCGCGGCATCTGCCCCAACTGCTCCACGGCCTGAGCCGCCCCGCGGGCGCCGGGGGGCGCCCGCAGGTGGTGGGCCGGGCCCGGGACCGCATACGGCGAAACGGTTCAGGAAACGGCGAAGGCCCGGATCCTGAGGATCCGGGCCTTGCCTTGGAGTAGCGGGGACAGGATTTGAACCTGCGACCTCTGGGTTATGAGCCCAGCGAGCTACCGAGCTGCTCCACCCCGCGTCGGTAGCTTCACCCTAACCCTTTCGGCGCAGCAGACGCAAACGGTTCGCCGCGACCCGCTCCCGGGCGCCACTGTCGTCGCTACGCCGTCAGCTCCTGCTGCAGCGCGTCGCGCAGCCGCGCCGCGCGCTCGGCGACCTCCGGGGGGCCGAGCGCGACCGCCCGGTCGCACCAGTGCCGCCCCTCGGTGAGATCGCCGCGCCGGGCCGCCAGGAGGGCGAGCCGCAGGGCCGCGCGCCCGTGCCCGGCCTCGGCCGCGCGCGCCCACCACAGGGCCGCCTCCGGCTCGCTGCCCTCACGGGCCAGCAGCAGCCCCAGGTTGAAGGCGCCGTTGCGGCTGCCGGCCTCGGCCGCCTCGCGGTACCAGTGCGCGGCCCCGACCACGTCGCCCCGCTCGGCGACGAGCATCCCGAGCCTCACCTGAGCCCGCCGGTGGCCCTGCCGGGCGGCCTTCTCGTACCACTCCTCGCACTCCTCGCGGGCCTCCTCGTCCCGGTCGAGCAAGGTGCCCAGCCGGAAGGCGGCCTCCGCGCTGCCGCCGCGCACGGCCACCCGCAGGTGGCGCTCGGCGGCCTCCTCGTCGCCGTCCCGCAGCAGGGCCATGGCGACCTGGAGGGCCGCGTCGGTGTGCCCGGCCGTCGCGGCGCGCTCGTACCACTGGAAGGCCGCACGGTCCTCGTCGCGCCCGGCGTAGAGGATGCCGAGGTTGAAGGCGGCGTCAACGCTGCCTGCCTCGGCGGCCTTGGAGAACCACGGCTCCGCGCCGGCCGCGTCACCGCCCTGGAGCAACAGCACGGCCAGGGCGTTGGCCGCCTCCTTGTGCCCGGCGTAGGCCGCGCGGCGGTACCACTGCTCGGCCTGGGCCGTACGGCCCTGCTCGGCGCAGAGCAGGCCCAGGTTGTAGGCGCCGTTGACGTCGCCGTGATCGAGCGCCGTGCGGTACCAGCGCTCGGCCTCCTGCGACTCGCCGCGGTCGGCGTGCAGGGCGCCCAGGGCGTTGGCGGCGTTGCCGTCGCCGTCCTGGGCGGCGCGGCGCCACCACACGGCCGCGCTGTCGGCATCCCCGGCGTCACGCAGCAGGAAGCCGAGCGCGCAGGCGGCCCGGGGCTCGCCGTCCTTGGCGGAGGTCAGGTACCAGCGGGCGGCTTCCTGGGTCTCGCCGCGCCCCTCCAGCAGGGTGCCCAGGTGCAGGGCGGCCCGGCGGTGGCCGCGGGCGGCGGCCTGGCGGTACCACTGCTCGGCCTCGCGGCCCGGACCGCCGCCGTCGCGGCCGCCCGCGGCGGCGGCGCGCAGCTCGCGGACGGAGGTCTCCACGCCGCCCGGGCCGAGGCTCTCGGCGCGCGAGCGCGGCGCCCGGCCGTCCAGGATGCGGGCCAGGCGGTAGGCGGCCTCGCGGTGGCCGCGCTCGGCCGCGGCCCGGAACCAGCGCTCGGCCCCGACGTCGCTGCGGTGCTCCAGCAGGTCGGCGAGGGCGTAGGCGCCGAGGGCGTGCCCGGTCTCCGCCGACTGGCGCAGCCAGTACTCGGCGGCGGGCTCGTCCCCGCGCTCGCGGTGGTAGCGGCCCAGGGCGTGCGCGGCGGCGGCGGACCCGGCGACGGCGGCGATGCGCCACCACCCGGCGGCCTCGTCGGCGTAGCCCCGCTGGTGCAGCAGGACGCCGAGGTTGTTGGCGGCGGAGCGGTCGCCGTCGGCGGTGGCGGCGCGCAGGTGGCGCTCCGCCCCGTCGAGGTCGCCGCGGCGCAGCAGCAGGGCGCCGAGCATGCTCAGCGCGGCGGGGTCGCCGCTCTCCGCGGCGCGGCGGCGGGCGGTCTCCAGCTCGAGGTCGGCGGAGTCAGCCGTGCCGGGGCCGAGTCCCGGCACGCCCGGCATTTCCTGGTCGCTCCCGTCACCGGGAGCCTCTACAAGCCGGCCTGTCTCCCACAGCGTCGTCCTGTCCCCCATAAGCCCCATCGTCGCACCACCCGCAACCCGCGTACACCTGGTATACCGCAGCCAGTGAGGTCACTTCAGCGTTTTGTCGACTTCCCGACTTCCCGACACGACGGGGCTCCAAACTCTCCACAGAAGCCCCGCACACAACCCGCACAGTCCGCGTCACCCTGACACCGCACGGCCGGGGTGGCCGGCGAGGTCCGGGAACGACAAGGCCCGGAGTCCGTAGCCGGACTCCGGGCCTTGTCATGAAGTAGCGGGGACAGGATTTGAACCTGCGACCTCTGGGTTATGAGCCCAGCGAGCTACCGAGCTGCTCCACCCCGCGCTGTTGTGGAACAACCGTACCACGGCGCGGGGCGGGGCTTGATCAACTTGCGGGCTTGCCGCTCTGCTCGCCCTTGTCGCCGCTCTTGTCGCCGCTCTTCTCGGCCGCCTTGGCCTCGGCCTTGGCGGCCCGGTCAAGGGCGTCCTTGAGGGCGTCCTGGGCCTTGCCGTACTCCGCCCAGTTCTTGTTCTCCAGGGCCTTCTGGCCGGCCACGAAGGCGTCCTGGGCGTCCTTCAGGGCCTGCTTGACGGTGGGGTCCTGGGACGGCGGGGGCTTCTGCGTGCCCTCCGGCGGCTTGGTGCCGGTGTCGGCCTTGCTGCCGAAGATCTCGTCCAGCGCCTCGTCGAGGGTGTCACGGAAGGCGATCTTGTCGCCGTAGTTCACCAGGACCTTCTTCAGGCGCGGGTAGTTCGAGCCCGCACCCCGCAGATAGACCGGCTCGACGTAGAGCAGGCCGCCGTTGAGCGGGACGGTCAGCAGGTTTCCGTACTCGACCTCGGAGTCGCCCTTCTTCCAGATGTTGATCTGGTCGGCGACGGGCGGGTGGCTGTTGAAATTGCCCTGTGCCTGGCGGGGGCCCCAGACCGAGGTCTCGGACGGGAGTTTGAGGATTCTGATCTTCCCGTACTCACCGCTCTTGGCATCGGCGTCCACCGCCATGAAGGCACCGAGATTCGGCCGGTTCTTGGGCGTGAAGGTCGTCGTCAGCGAGAAGGCCTGCTTCTGCTGGTCCGGCATCTTCATGCTCAGGTAATACGGCGGAACCGCGTGACCCTTGGTGTTCGTCGGGTCGTCCGGCACCTCCCAGCGCTCGCTGCCCGTGTAGAACGTCTCGGGGTCCGTGACGTGGTAGCGGGAGAGCAGCTCGCGCTGGACCTTGAACAGGTCCTGCGGGTAGCGCAGGTGGTCCATCAGCGCGGAGCTGATGGCGCTCTTCGCCTTCACCGTGCCCGGGAACGCCTTCATCCAGGTCTTGAGGACCGGGTCCTTCTCGTCCCACTGGTACAGCTTCACCGTGCCGTCGTAGGCGTCCACGGTCGCCTTGACGGAATTGCGGATGTAGTTGACCTGGTTCTGCTGGGCGACGACGGCGCGCTGGCCGGTCGTCAGCGAATCGGCCGTGGTGTCGCCGAGCGTCGTACGGGAGGCGTACGGATAGCCGTTCGTCGTGGTGTAGGCGTCCACTATCCACTGGATGCGGCCGTCGACCACCGCCGGATAGGCGTCACCGTCGATGGTCAGCCACGGGGCGACCGCCTCGACGCGCTCCTTGGGAGTGCGGTGGTAAAGAATCCGCGAACCCTTGCCGATGGCGCCCGAGTAGAGGATCTGCGGCTCGCCGAAGGCCACCGCGTAGGCGGCGCGATTGACGGGGCTGGAGAGGTTGACCCCGCTCTTGCCCTCGTAGCTGTAGCTGCGCTCCCCCTTGTCGGAGGGATAGTCCAGCTCCTTCTGCGGACCGCCGACGATCGAATACTGCGTCGTCTTCTCGCCGTAGTAGACGCGCTGCTCGTAATTGCGGAAGAGACCTTCGGTCGGCAGGCCCTTGGCGGTGAAGTCGGGCGCGCCGGCCTTGTCGGTCGTGGTGCCCTTCGCGGTGATGGCGCCGTAGCCGTGGGTGTACTTGAAGTGGTCGTTGATCCAGTTGCGCTCGGGAATGCCCTTGAGGTTGAGCTCGCGCAGACCGATGACCGTGTCCTGCTCCTTGCCGTCCACCTTGTAGCGGTCGACGTCCAGCGTGGAGGGGAACTGGTAGTACCCCTTGACCTGCTGCTCCTGCTGGAAGGCGGGCGAGACGACGTTCGGGTCGAGGAGGCGGAGGCTGGCCGCCGCGTTCACCTCGGCGCGGAGCTTCTCAGGATCCTTGCCGGACAGGTCGTTGTTGCCCTTGTAGTCCTTGACCTGCGAGCCGTCGATCCCGTACGCCTCGCGCGTCGCCGTGATGTTCTTCTTGATGTACGGCGCTTCCTTGGCCTGCTCGTTCGGCTGGACCTGGAACTTCTGCACGATCGCCGGGTAGAGCCCGCCGATCAGGACGGCCGAGAGCACCATCAGCCCGAAGCCGATCACCGGCAGCTGCCAGGTGCGCCGCCACAGCGTCGCGAAGAACAGCACCGCGCAGATCAGCGCGATGATGAACAGGATCGTCTTGGCCGGCAGGTACGCGTTGGCGTCGACGTAACGCAGCCCGGTCCAGCCGTCGGTGGACTTCAGGCCGCTGGACTTCACCGCCAGCCCGTAGCGGTCCAGCCAGTAGGCGATGGCCTTCAGGCCCACGAAGATGCCGAGCAGCACCGACAGGTGGCCCGTGGCGGCCGCCGTCGCCCGGTGGCCCGGGCTGGTCAGCCGCAGGCCGCCGTAGAGGTAGTGCACGAGGGCGGCCGCGATCAGCGACAGCACCGCGGCCGCGAAGCCGAAGCTCAGCAGGAAGCGGTACCAGGGCAGGTCGAAGGTGTAGAACGCGATGTCCTTGTGGAACTGCGGGTCCTTCTGGTGGAAGGGGACGCCGTTGACCCACTGCAGCCAGGTGCGCCACTGCCCGGCCGCCGAGGCGCCCGCGACCAGGCCCACGAGGGCGGTGACCGCGAGGAGCACCCACTTCTTGTACGGCGCGATGCTCATGCGGTAGCGGTCGAGGCTCTGCTGCTCCATCGACATCGCGCTGAGCGGCGGCCGCAGCCGGTGCGCCAGCCAGATGTTGGTCCCCACCGCCAGGGCCATCAGCAGGCCGAAGACCGCGAACAAGCCGATCTTGGTGCCGAGGGTGGTGGTGAAGACCGAGGAGTAGTCCACCGAGCGGTACCACAGCCAGTCCGTCCAGAACCCTGCGAACATCACGAAGAGCATGGCCAGTGCGGCCAGCACGCCCAGCGTGGTGAGCAGGGTCCGGATCCGCCGGGACGGTCGGCCGACTCTGATCCGTGGCCCTGTCGGGCCTCCGCCGCGGTCCGGCATCTGGAAAGCCAAGGTGCGCACCTCGAAGTTCGCTGTCGATGGAGCTGTCGATCAGGCCCAGCGATACTAGGGCCCAAGGTGGCAACTTACCGAGGCTTTACTCAGTTCCCGTTTTCGGTCACTCTCAGGGCACGATATTGCTCATGTCCAGCACTTCCAGCACCCCCGACCCCTCCCTCCCGTCCGGCCCCGGCGGCCCGGGCGGCGACGTTCCCATGGCGGCCAGCCCGCTGACCCGCGCCGTTCTCGAGATCGACCAGTACGCCTCCGGCCTCGGCTGGGACCAGCCCGCGCGGCTGTTCGCCCTGGTCGACACGGCCAAGCTGCGCGCCCAGGAGCCCGGCCTCGCCGATCAGCTCGGCCTCGCCGAGAGCGCCCAGGCCGGCTCCCTCACCCCGATCGAGCAGGACGAGGTCCCCGCGGGCACCGCCCTGGACAAGTTCCTCGGCACCATCGCGTGGCCCGACGCCGTGACGGGGTGCGCCCTGACCGTGGAGCGGCTGATGCTGCCGCCGTCCGCCGAGGGGACCGTGCCCAACGGCATGAACGAGAAGCAGCTCGCCAAGTGGGTCGCCGCCCACCCGGACCGGCAGGAGGTGCGGATGACCGTCGCCGTGCTGCGGGACGGGGCGCGGGAGACCGCGGTGCGGCTGCGCGAGAAGGACTCGCCGACCGAGGTCCTCACCGGCCCGGACCTGGTCCCGGGACTGGCTGAGGCGCTGGCCGCGACGTTCGAGGACTGATGCCGCGCCCGCAGCGGGGGCTCAGCCGGCCTTGCAGAGAGGCAGGCCGGCCGAGTCCCCCTTGCGGATCTTCTCCAGGGCGCCGACGGCGTCGCCTATGGTGCCGACCTCGACCAGCGTGAGCCCCGAGGGCTTGTCCTTCGCGGCGGCCGCGCAGTTGTCCTTCGGCGTGAGGAAGTAGCGGGCGCCCTTGGAGCGCGCGCCGACCGTCTTCATCTCGACGCCGCCGATCGGGCCGACCTTGCCGTTGTCGTCTATGGTCCCCGTGCCGGCGACGAACTTGCCGCCGGTCAGGTCCCCGGGGGTCAGCTTGTCGACTATCCCGAGGGCGAACATCAGGCCCGCGCTCGGCCCGCCGACGTCCGCCAGCTTGATGTTGATGGTGAACGGGAAGGTGTGGTCCGTCCCGGCCTGGATACCGACCAGGGCGCGCTTGTCGTCCTGTGCCTTGGTCGTCGTGAGGGTCACGTCCTGCTCGACGGTGGGCTGCCGCTTCTCCTTCTCGGCCGCGGCGGCCTCCTTGGCCGGGACGATCCGGAAGGTGGCCTTCTGGCCGGGCTGGTGCTTGGTGACCAGCTTGGCGACGTCCCCGGGCTGCTTGATCTCCGTACCGTCGACGGCCTTGATCACATCGCCGGCGTGCAGCTGCCCCTCGGCCGGGCTGTTCTTGACCACCGAGGCCACCACCGTGCGGGTGCCGACCGGGATGCCCAGCTGCTTGAGCGCCGCCACCTTGGCGCTCTCCTGGGACTGGCTGAACTCCTCCGCCGTCTCCTGGTTGAGCTCGTCGGGCGTCTTGTCGTCCGGGTAGAGCGTGCTGTGCGGCACGACGAGGTTGTCGTGGGCGATCCAGCCGTAGACCGCCTCCACCAGGTTCATCCGGTACCGCGAGCCGGTGACGCGGACCGTCGTCATGTTGAGGTTGCCGGTCGTCGGATACGTCTTGTGCCCGGAGATCTGCAGCACCGGCTCCCCGTCGTGCTCGCCGAGCGTGTTGACCGTCGGGCCGGGCGACATCTCCGAGTAGGGCACGGGGATCAGCACGCCCGCGCAGAGGAGCGCGATCAGCATCAGGAGGGAGGCGAGCATCGTCGCGGTGCGGCGGGGCATGGAACGACAGTACGGGACGGGTCCGACAGTCCACCCGCGGGGCGGTCCGTCCGGGGAGGCCACCCGGGGCTCACGGAAAAGCGCCGGCGCCCCGCCGCGAGCCGGGGAGCGCTTCAGGAGACTCCGGTACCGGAATCCGACCGTTCCATCGCCTCACGCCGTTCCATCGCCTCACGGAACCGGGCATATCCGGCGAGCTCGGAGATGTCCCCGCTCTTGCGGTTCCGGGCGGCCCAGGTGCCCCACAACAGGGCAACGACGGCCGCGGCAAGCGGAATCAGCAACCACACCAGTGCCGCCATACCGACCTCCCGACCCCCGGACGCCACCACTGAAAAGACCGATGAGCAGATTAGTCTTTCGTACAGTCAACGCTCGCGTCAGGGCGCCGGTTACGCAACCGGAAGTGATCCTTCAGGAGAGGTCGGCCGCTCAGGCCCCGACCCACTCCTCCGTCCCGTCCGAGAACGTCTGGTGCTTCCAGATCGGGACCTCGCGCTTGAGGTCGTCGATGAGCCGCCGGCACGCGTCGAAGGCCTCCGCCCGGTGCGGGCACGAGACCGCCACCACGACGGCCAGGTCACCGATCTCCAGGTCGCCCACCCGGTGCACGGCCGCCAGCGCCCGCACGGGGAAGTCCGCCGCGACCTTCTCGGCGACGCGGCGCAGCTCCTCCTCGGCGGTGGGGTGCGCGGAATAGCCGAGCCCCCGGACGCCGGCCCCGCCGTCGTGGTCGCGCACGGTGCCCACGAAGAGCGCCGTGCCGCCCGCGGCGTGGTCGCCGACGGCCGCGAAGACCTCGTCCACGGACAGGGGGGTGTCGCGGACCGCCAGGAGGCGGACCGGATCCGTCGCGGCGAGCTCGCCGGGGTGATCGTACGTACGGGCCATGTCCCCCATCGTGCCGTACGGAGGGCGTGGGCGAGGACCGGCCTTTCAAACAGCCGTACGGGACGGTCTGTGGACGGTCCTCCAGGGCCCGGGCCCCGCCGGGGCCCCTCAGCCGCAGGCCCCGCGCCGCGGGCCGCTAGAGCCGGCGGCGCGCCTTGCGGGCGCGACGGACCAGCGCGGCGGTGCCCAGCAGTGCCACGGTCGCCCCCGCGGCGCCCGCGGCGGTGGCGTCCTTGCGGCCCAGGCGGCGGCCCGCGACCGTGTGCCGGCCGGAGACCTCCTCCAGCAGCTCGGCGAGGACCTCCTCGTTCGTCCAGCGCGGCCGCCAGCCGGCCTCGTGCAGCCGGCTCCCGCTGACCACCCACGGGTGCATCGTGTACTCGAGGTCGCCCGCGGGCGACGGCGTCAGGCCGAGGCGGTGCAGCCGGGAGGCCGCCCCGAGGGCGACCGCCGAGGGCAGCTCCATGCGGCGGATGCCGGAGAGCTCCTCGACCTCCTCCTGCTCCAGCCAGCCGTCGCAGCCCACCGCGAGCTCGCCCTCGGCCCTCTCCAGGGCGGCGAACTCCAAGGCGCTCACCAGGTCCTCCACGTGGCAGAACTGCCAGGTCGGCCGGGACCCGGCGACGACCAGGAGGCGGGGCGACTCGAAGTAGCGCGTCAGCGCGGTGTCGGTGCCCCCGACGAGGACGGCGGGCCGCAGCACCGTGACGTTCAGCCCGGGGTGGGCGCGCGGCGCCCGGCGGGCCAGCCGCTCGATCTCCAGGAGGTCGCCGACACCGGTGGCCTCGGCGGTGGCGCGCAGCTCGGCGTCCTCGGCGAGCGGCACGTCGTTGTCGGGCAGGGCCCCGTAGACCATCGCGGAGGTACACAGCACCACGCGGTGCACTCCGGCGGCCGCGGCGGCCGTCAGGACGGTCTGGGTGCCGCGCACGTTGTAGGCGGTGCGGGCGGCGGGGTCGGTCTCCAGGTCGAGGTCGAGCGCGAGGTGCACGACGACGTCGGCGCCGCGCAGCTTCTCGGCGATCGCCGGGTCACGGACGTCGAGCACGTGCCACTGCGCCTCGCTCACGTCGCCGCGGCGCTCGTCGATGGCCACGACCTGCTTGATGTGCTCGGACACGGCGAGCCGCTGCGTGAGCAGGGCGCCGACGCCGCGGGCGGCACCGGTGACCGCCACGACGGGCCGTCGGCCGCCGTGCGGGCTCGTACTGTCTCGCGCGGAACCGTTTCGCGCTGCGCGAACTTCTGGGTCGGGGGAACTCACCGGGCGTCTCCAGCGGTTGTCTTCAGTACGTACGAGAGATGACGCGTACGGACCAGGTGACGTCCATCCTGCCGCAGGCCCCGGGTCGGCGAAGCACCAAGCCCGGATACCGGTGAGGTGTCTAGGCTGGTGGTGATGTCGGGCATTCGCCGCCGGTCCTGTGCCGGCGGCCCTACGAGCCGAGGAAACCCGTGAGTGACACCCCATTCGGATTCAATCTTCCGCCGGAGGAGCCGGAGAACGGCGGCGACGGCAAGAAGAAGGGCGAGGGCCAGGGCGGCCAGGGGCCTGCGAATCCGTTCGGGTTCGGCGGGCCGGGCGGCGCCGGGGACAACCCCTTCGCCGCGATGTTCGGCGGCGGCATGAACCCGGGCGACCTCGGGGCCGCCTTCCAGCAGCTCGGGCAGATGCTCTCCTACGAGGGCGGCCCGGTGAACTGGGACATGGCCAAGGACATCGCCCGCCAGACCGTCGCGCAGGGCACCGCGGACGGCACCAAGGACTCCAGCGTCACCTCCGGCGAGCGGAGCGCGGTCGAGGAGGCCGTGCGCCTGGCCGACCTGTGGCTGGACGGCGTGACGTCGCTGCCGTCGGGCGCGGGCACGGCGGTCGCCTGGAGCCGCGCCGAGTGGGTCGAGGCGACCCTCCCGGTGTGGAAGGAGCTCGTGGACCCCGTCGCCGAGCGCGTGGGCGCGGCCATGGGCGACGTCCTGCCCGAGGAGATGCAGGCCATGGCGGGCCCGCTGCTCGGCATGATGCGTTCCATGGGCGGCGCCATGTTCGGCACCCAGATCGGCCAGGCCGTGGGCGTGCTGGCGGGCGAGGTCGTCGGCTCCACCGACATCGGCCTGCCGCTGGGCCCGGCGGGCAAGGCCGCGCTGCTCCCGGTGAACGTCGCGGCGCTGGGCGAGGGCCTGGGCGTCCCGCAGGACGAGGTCCGGCTCTACCTGGCCCTGCGCGAGGCGGCCCACCAGCGCCTCTTCGCGCACGTGCCGTGGCTGCGCTCGCACCTCTTCGGTGCCGTCGAGGGCTACGCGCGCGGCATCAAGGTCGACACCTCCAAGCTGGAGGACGTGGTCGGCCAGCTCGACCCCACCCACCCCGAGCAGCTGCAGGACGCCCTCCAGCAGGGCATGTTCCAGCCCGAGGACTCCCCGGAGCAGAAGGCGGCCCTGGCCCGCCTGGAGACCGCTCTGGCCCTCGTCGAGGGCTGGGTGGACGCCGTCGTGCACGCGGCCGCCGCCCCGCACCTGCCGTCGGCCGGCGCCCTGCGCGAGACGCTGCGCAGGCGGCGCGCCTCCGGCGGCCCGGCCGAGCAGACCTTCGCCACGCTCATCGGCCTGGAGCTGCGCCCGCGCCGGCTGCGGGACGCCTCCCGGCTGTGGGCCTCCCTGGCGGACGCGCGCGGCCCGGAGGGCCGTGACGCCCTCTGGGAGCACCCGGACATGCTGCCCACGGCGGGCGACCTGGACGACCCGGACGGCTTCGTCCACCGCGAGCACCTGGACTTCTCCGAGATCGACAAGATGCTCGGCGAGGCCGCCAAGGGCGGGCAGGGCGGCAAGGACAAGCCCGAGGGCGAGGGCGACGACAAGAAGTGAGCCTGCACGAGGACGCGGTCCGCGTACTGAAGGAGTACGCGGACCAGGAGGAGCTGCGCGGGCTGTACCTGGACCACCTGGCGTCCCACCCGGACGGCATGTGGAAGCCCTGTGAGGCCGGTCACGTCACGGCGAGCGCCCTGGTGATCGATCCGTCGCGCGGGCAGGTGCTGCTCACGCTCCACCGCAAGCTGCGGATGTGGCTGCAGATGGGCGGCCACTGCGAGCCCGGTGACGCGACGGTCGAGGCGGCGGCCCTGCGCGAGGCCACGGAGGAGTCCGGGATCTCCGGGCTGACGCTGCTGCCCGGCGGCCCCGTGCGGCTCGACCGGCACCCGATCCCGGCGCCCTGCAACTGGCACCTGGACGTCCAGTACGCGGCCCTGGTGCCCGCGGGCGCGACGGCGGCCATCAGCGACGAGTCGCTGGACCTGCGCTGGTTCCCCTACGCCGAGGTGGGTGGGGTCGCCGACGACTCGGTCGTGCAGCTGATGCAGCGCACGCTGGAGCGGCTGTAAGAGCCCGCCGCTTGATGCATGCGTAAGGGGCGGTCACCCATGGTGACCGCCCCTTACGTCCGCTCCGCCGGCGGTCGGCTCGGCCGGTCCGGATCAGTTGGACCAGATGTTGCCCTGGTTGCGCCCGTGCGCGCCCTGCTGGCCGAGGCCGTACTGCGCCATGAGGCCCTGGCCGATCTCGGCCCCCTGGGGCGGCAGGAGCTCGCTGGGCTGGACGAGGGCGTAGCCGTGGCCGGCGAAGCTCAGCTCCCAGCCCTCCCCCGTGCTGCCGCGGCGCCGCCACACGCCCGAGGAGGACGTCTGGGCCTGCATCTGGACGCGCAGGGACGTCGACCAGGCGATCACGGCGTCGGCGTCGGCGCTGACGACCCGGTCGGGGGTGACCTGCAGCATCAGGGGCTCGCCGGAGGTCATCAGCGCGACCTTGCCCTGCCCGCTGATGTTGAGCTGGTAGGAGCCGGTGCCGGAGATGCCGTACTGGCTGTCCACGGCGATGGTCTCCCAGTGCAGGGTGGAGTCCAGGGCGAGGACGTAGGCGCCGTCCACGGTCAGCCCGTCGCGGTCGACGTCGACCACATGGACGTGCTGGGCCAGGTTGGCGAAGTAGACCGTGCCCTGGCCCGAGCAGCGCATCAGGTCCAGGCCCTCGCCGGTGTGGGCGCGGGAGTGCTGCTGGCCGCGGGTCTGGTACTCGCCGTCGAACTCGATCAGGCCCTGGTAGGCGACCATCGAGCCCTTGCGGGCGAGGACGTCGTCGTGGCCGGTGAGCGAGACGCGCAGCATCTGCGGGTTCTGCAGGGCGTAGCGGTCCTGCGTCTGGGCCTCGGTGAAGCCGAAAAGCGGGCTCTGCATGATGTCCTCGTTCCCCCTCAGCCCCGGGCCCGGAGCCGGTCGGTGCTGTCCTCGCTGGGCTGTACGACCACGAAGCCCTCTCCGGAGAAGCCCAGTTGGTAGGCCTCGCCGCTGCCCCGGCCGATCAGCGAGGAGGCCTTGAAGCTGCGCTTGCCCTTCATCCGCAGGTTGCTGGACCAGGCGACGAGCGCGTCGGGGTCGACGTAGGTCTCGTCGTCGCCGCGCCCGCAGTCCACGACGATGGGGGTGCCGCGGGAGGTCAGGGCGACCCAGCCGGTGCCGCTGATACCGACGTTGAACAGGCCCTGCCCGGCGAACTTCGCCATGCCCTTGACGCGCTCGACACCCCACTGCAGGTGGGCGTCGAAGGCGAGGACGTTGGTGCCGTTGACGGAGAGGGAGTCGCCGTTGAGCTGGAGGCAGACCACGTCGGCCCCGTAGTCGGCGAGGTAGAGCAGGCCGTCGCCGTGGCAGCGCATGAGGGGCACGCCCTCACCGGTGAGCCACTGGGAGGCCATCTGGCGGACCGCCGGCGGGTTCGGGTCGTACTGGACGTAGCCCTCGTAGGCGACCATCGAGCCGGTGCGGGCGAAGAGGTCCTGGCCGGTCTGCATGGCGACCTTCAGCATGCTGCTGCCGTGGTTCTCCATGCGGGCGGTGACGGGGGTCGGGGCGTAGCCCTGGATCGGTGTCTGGTTCATGGTCTTCGCGGATCCCTCAGACCTCGTAGGGCTGGACGACGACGAAATTGCCGGGAGCGCCCCGGAATTGGAGGTTCACGGCCTCTCCGCTGTGCCCCGGGTAGGAGCTCCGGCGCAGCCGCACCTGGCTGGAGATGATCACCTGGGCGCCCGCGGACCAGGCGATGACGGCGTTGCTGTCGGCGTAGGTCGACGGGGTGACCGGCAGCACGACGGGGATGCCGTGGGTCTTGACGACGACGGTGCCGTGGCCCTGGAACTGCATGGTGAACAGGGCTCCGCCGGGGATGCCGTGGCCCTCGATCCGGCGGACCTCGTGCTGCAGCGACTCGTCGAAGGCGAGCACCGACTCCGCGGAGACGCAGATGGCGTCGCCCTGGAGCTCGATGGGGTGCACGTGGGAGGAGTTCTCCGCGAGGAAGACCTGCCCGCGCCCGGTGCAGCGCATCAGCTGCAGCTCCTGGCCGGTGGCGTTGCCCACGATGCGGCCGGCGAAGCCGGCGCCCTTGTAGCCGAAGTCGACCTTGCCCTGGTAGAGCACCATGCTGCCCTGGCGGGCGAGCACGGGCTGGCCGTCGACGCCGAGGTCGACGCGGATGAGCCTGGGGTTCTGCTGGGTCCAGCGCCGGCCGGTGGGCGCCTCCCGGTACTTCTGCAGCGCCGCCTGGACGCCCGCCGCTGCGGCCTGCTGGCCGTACGACTGCGGTCCGGGCTGGCCCGGGAAGGGCTGGCCGTGCTGAGGCGGGTGCGGCTGGCCCGGGTAGGGCGCGTTCTGCTGGGGGGCCTGGGGCGGCTGACCGTACGGCTGCTGGCCGGGCTGGCCGTAGGGCTGCTGCGGCGGCTGCCCGTACGGGGCGGGCTGCTGCTGGCCGTAGGGGCCCGGCTGGCCGGGCACGCCGGGCGGGCCGGGCGGCGGCGGGGTGAACTGTCCGCCGGAGGAGGCCCCCGGGCTGTTGAAGAAGCCCGGAGGGGCGATCGGTGCGGCCAGGGTCTGCGCGGCGTGCACCTGCCCGGCGGGCGGTGCCGGCGGCGGGGTGCTGCCGGGCGGCGGCGGGAAGCCCTGGTGGGGCGGCGGCGTGTGGGCCTGGTGGGCGGCAGGCGCCGGGGCCGGAGC
>NZ_JBPQTS010000080.1:0-31687 GCF_051386455.1 Streptomyces sp. URMC 124 | reverse complement strand
CCTGGCCGAGCTCGGTGCGATGCTGCACGTCCTGGCGGAGCCCGGCCACCACCCCGGGCTGCACGGCTGGGCCACGGCGACCGCCTCCGGGCTCCGGCCCGACCTCGCCGACCGGCTGACCGAGGCCGACTTCCTGTGGCGCTCGGCCCGCTCCGACCTGCTGCTGCCCGCCGTGCCCCGGGCCACGCTCGCCGAAGAGCTCGACGACCTCGACCGCATGGACGACGAGAAGTTCGTGGCGGCGGCCTTCGAGGTCACCTGCAGCTCCGAGCGGCCCGAGCCCTCCCCGCTGGTCGACGCCCGGCAGCGGGCGCGGGTGCGCGAGCTGTCGGCCGCCCGGGGCCCGCGCCAGGCGCAGTTCACCGACCGCATGCTGGAGAACCCGGCCGCGCTGCGCGCCTGGCTGCGCAGGCTCATGGAGGACTGCGAGGAGGCGTTCTTCGCCGACAACTGGCAGCGCGTGCGGGTGCAGCTCGCCGCGGACGCCCGCCACAAGGCGGACCTGCTGCGGCGCAAGGGGCTCGCCGAGGCGATGGCCGCGGTGTCCCCGGCCGTCTCCGTCGGCGCGGACGGCACGCGGATCGTCCTGGACAAGCTGCAGAACGGCCGGGCGACGGCCCACGCGGACGGCCTGACGTTCATACCCACCGCCTTCGGGTGGCCGCACCTGATCGTGCTGAACCGGCCCGGCTGGCAGCCGATGGTGCAGTATCCGGTGGCCTCGCCCGAGCTGCCCAGGGGCCTGGCCCCGCAGCTGGTGCAGCAGCGGCTGGAAGCGCTCGCGCACCCCGTCCGGATGCGGCTGTGCCGCACGCTGGCCCGCGGCCCGCACACCACCGGCGAGCTGGCCACCGTCTTCGGCCTGACGCCGCCGGAGGTGTCCCGGCACATCGCCGTGCTGAAGAAGGCGGGCCTGCTGTCCACGCGCCGCCGCGGCCGGTATGTCCTGCACCAGCTGGACCTGCCGCTGGTGGCCCGCCTGGGGAGCGACTTCCTGGAGACGGTCCTGAGGTAGCGCCGTCTCCTCTCTCCGGCGGCGCGCGGGGGCGCGGTGCGCGGGGGCGCGTGCGCGGGCCCTGCGGTCAGCGCACTCCGTACACCTGCCCCGTCTGCGCGCCCTCGATCGAGCGGACGTACGCCGTCGCCACGCGGGACGCCGGAACCGCCTCCATGCCGGGGAAGAAGGGGGCGTAGCCCGGGAGCGACTCCTCGACCACGGTCGGGCTCACCGCATTGATCCGCTGCGGCGGCAGCTCGATCGCGGCGGCCCGTACGAACGCCTCCACCGCCCCGTTCGCCGCGGAGGCCGCCGCGCCCGCCACGACGGGCTCCTCCGTGAGCACCCCGCTGATGAGGGTGAACGAGCCGGTGGCGGCCACGTGCCGCGCTCCCTGGCGCACGAGTTCCACCTGGCTGAGCGCCTTGCCCCGGAACGTCGCCGCGAAGTCGTCCGCCGTCAGCTCGCCGAGCGGCTTGAAGACCGCGTCACCGGCCGCCACGGCCACCGCGTCCACCCCTTCCACCTGCCCGTACAGCCGCCCCACGGCCTGCGGGTCGGTGACGTCGCAGATCACGTCGCCCCCGCTGCGGCCCACGCCGATCACCTCGTGGCCCCGCTCCGCCAGCGCCTTGCGCACCACGGTGCCGAGCGTGCCGCCCGCGCCCACCAGAAGGATCCTCACAACCCACCGTCCTTACCCCGGAAAACCGAACGCATCCGACGCTACGGACCCCGCCCCCTGTCCCGGAAATGCCTTCTGCGCAGCAACTATGCTTCGCGCGCATGGATGTGGAACTGCGCCATCTCAGGGCCCTGGCCGCCATCGCCGACGAGGGCACCGTCACCGCCGCGGCCGCCCGGCTGCACCTGACGCAGCCCGCCCTCTCCCGCACGCTCGCCCAGCTGGAGGCCCGCGTCGGGGTGCGGCTCGTCGACCGCTCGACCCGCCGGCTGGACCTCACGCCCGCCGGGACGACCCTGCTGGGGCACGGCCGGGCGCTCCTCGCCCACCTCGACGCCGCGCTCGCCGAGACCCGGGCCGTCTCGCGGCCGCTGCGGCTGGGCTACAACTGCGCGGTCCTCGGGCAGCAGACCGTTCCCCTGCTGCGCTCGTGGCGCCGCTCCCACCCGCACGTGCCGCTGGAGGTCGTCCGCCAGGACAACGCCACCGCGGGCCTGGCCACCGGCGACGCCGACGTGTCCGTGATCCGCACCCTCCCGGGCGACCCGCGCATCCGCACCGAGGCCCTCTACACGGAGGACCGCATCGCCGCCCTCCCCGACGACCACCCGCTCGCGGACCGGGCCCGGGTGCGCCTCGCCGAGCTCACCGGCACCGGCCCCGCCCTCCCCCTCGCGCTGTGGGACGGTACGGGGACGGCGTCGCTGGACCTGTGGCCGCCGGCGCAGCGCCCGGAGCGGACCGTGGACGTGCACAACGTGGACGAGTGGCTGAACGTCATCGCCACGGGCGACGCGTTCGGCATCGCCGCGGCGGGCACCGGGGAGAGCCACGGCCACCCCGGGCTCCGCTTCGTGCCGGTGGAGGACGCTCCCCCGGCGACGGTCTACCTGGCCAGCCCGGCGCACCCCACGCATCCGCAGACCGAGGAGTTCCTCGCAGCCGTACGGACCGTGGTGAGCGCCTGATACCGCACCACTGCCTCAACGGTGCCGCGGTACCGCGGCGCTACTTCTGCGGCGCCCCGCCCCCGGCCCGCACGAGGCCGCTCTCGTAGGCCAGCACCACCACCTGCACCCGGTCGCGCAGCCCCAGCTTGGTCAGGATGCGCCCCACGTGCGTCTTGACCGTGGCCTCTGAGAGCACGAGACGCCCCGCGATCTCGCCGTTGGACAGCCCCTGCGCCACCAGCAGCATGACCTCGCGCTCCCGCCCGGTCAGGCGCCCCAGCTCGGTGCCGGCCGGCTCCTTCGCCGTGCTCGGCAGCATCGGGGTGAAACGATCCAGCAGCCGGCGCGTGGTGCTGGGCGCGACCACCGCGTCACCGCTGTGCACGGCCCGGATCGCGCCGAGCAGCTCGGCCGGCGGCACGTCCTTGAGCATGAAGCCGCTCGCGCCGACCTTGAGCGCCGAGAACGCGTACTCGTCCAGGTCGAAGGTGGTCAGGATGAGCACCTTCGGCGCGCCCTCCTGGGCGCAGATCCGGCGCGTGGCCTCCACGCCGTCCAGCCGGGGCATGCGGACGTCCATCAGGACGACGTCCACCTGCGTGCCGGCCAGCACCTCCAGGGCCTCCGCGCCGTCCCCGGCCTCGGCGACGACCTCCATGTCGGGCTGGGCGGCCAGCACCATGCGGAAACCGGTGCGCAGGAGTACCTGGTCGTCGACGAGCATCACCCGGATGGACATGCAGACGTCCCTTTCCTCGTTCGAGATATGAGCAGTATGAGCGTTCCGGCGACGGGCGCGGCCGTCGCCCGCGACCGCATCGCCGGTCGGTGACCGCATCGTCAGCGACCGCCCGGCTTCACCGGCAGCAGCACGCTGATCCGGAATCCGCCGCCCGGCCGCGGGCCCGCGTCCAGCGTGCCCCCGACCATGCCGACGCGCTCGCGCATGCCGATCAGGCCGTGGCCCATGCCGTCCGCGCCGCCCGCCTCGTACAGCTCGTGCTGCGCGCCCCGGCCGTCGTCCTCCACCAGCAGGCCGAGCCCGTCGTCGAAGTACGTCAGGCGGACGCTCGCACCCGCCTCCGGGCCGCCGTGCTTGCGGGTGTTCGTCAGGGCTTCCTGGACGATGCGGTAGGCGGTCAACTCGACGCCGCTGGGCAGCGGGCGGGGCGCGCCCTCCACCTCGTACTCCACGGGCAGGCCCGCGCCGCGCACCTGCTCGACCAGGTCGCCGATCTGCTCCACGTCGGGCTGCGGCACGTAGTCCCCGCCCTCGGTGGTGCCCTCCTCCGTGCGCAGGACGCCCAGCAGGCGGCGCATCTCGGCCAGCGCCTGGCGGCCCGTGCCCGAGATCGTCTCCAGCGCCTGCTTGGCCTGCTCGGGAGAGGCGTCGAGGACGTACGCGGCGCCGTCGGCCTGGACGACCATCACCGAGACGTTGTGCGCGACGACGTCGTGCAGCTCGCGGGCGATGCGCGCCCGCTCGGCCGTCACGGCCATCCGCGCCTGCTGCTCGCGGTCCTTCTCCAGGCGGGCGGCCCGCTCCTCCAGCTGGGCCCAGTACGCGCGGCGGGTGCGCATCGAGTCGCCGAGCACCCAGGCGAGGACGAAGGGGGCGGTGAGGAAGGCCAGGGCGATGAGCGTGCCGCCGAGCCCGCGGTCGACGACCGGCCAGCGGATCAGGAAGAGCACCGGCGCGGCCAGCCCGCCGGCCAGGGCCACCCGCGACGCCCAGCGGACGTGGCCAGAGGCGATGGTGTAGACGATCGCGAGCATCGCGATGTCGGCGATCGTGCCCTGGACGTCGGCCGCGATCTGCGCGAGGCCGCTGGCGATCGCCAGGAACAGCATGGGAACCGGAGCGCGGCGGCGCAGGGCGATCACGAGGCTGAGGGTCACCACCGTGACGACGTTCACGGCCTGCTGGGTCCCCGACACGCCGTGTTCCTCGGCGGCGGCCAGCATGCTGAACCCGAACAGCAGGACGGCCCAGAAGCTGTCCACACCCGTCGGGTGCCTGCGGAGAAAGTCGTAGAGGCGGTGCACGTCACCCAGCGTAGGCATGCCGGGTACGTGCCGGGGTCAGCCCGGCGATCGATCCGGTGACGCTCCTTCTACTCCGCAAGGTGGAGGCGGCGTGACCGCGTAGGGCGCATAGCGTGTGCGTATGGCAAGCGGAACGAGAACATGGCGCGCGGCGACCGAGGCCGCGCTCTACGGCCCCGGCGGCTTCTACCGGCGTCCCGAGGGCCCCGCCGGGCACTTCCGTACCTCCGTGCACGCCTCCCCGCTGTACGCCGGGGCCGTCGCCGAGCTGCTGTGCCGGGTCGACGAGGCGCTCGGGCACCCGGCGGAGCTGACGCTCACGGACGTGGGCGCCGGGCGCGGCGAACTGCTCACCGGCGTCCTCGCGCAGCTGCCGGAGAAGGTGACGGCGCGGCTGCGGCCGGTCGCCGTCGAGCGGGCCGCCCGCCCCGCCGGGCTGGACCCGCGCATCACCTGGGCGGGTGACGTGCCGCAGGGCGCCGAGGGCCTGCTGTTCGCCAA
The DNA here is from genome assembly GCF_051386455.1 of Streptomyces sp. URMC 124. Lineage (NCBI taxonomy): Bacteria > Bacillati > Actinomycetota > Actinomycetes > Kitasatosporales > Streptomycetaceae > Streptomyces > Streptomyces sp. URMC 124. Next base: position 26,508 of record NZ_JBPQTS010000080.1, on the reverse strand, counting down.
CGAGTGGCTCGACAACGTGCCCGTGGACGTCGCCGAGACGGACGCCGGCGGCGTCGCGCGCCAGGTGCTCGTCCAGGAGGACGGCGAGGAGATGCCCGGCGAGCCGGTCGCGGGCGAGGACGCCGCGTGGCTGGCCCGCTGGTGGCCCCTCGACGGCGCGCCCCCCGGCACCCGCGCCGAGATCGGGCACCCCCGCGACGCCGCCTGGGCGCGGGCCGTGGCGAGCCTGCGCGCCGGCCTCGCCGTGGCCGTCGACTACGCCCACGAGCGGACCGGCCGGCCCCCGTTCGGCACCCTGGCCGGCTTCCGCGAGGGCCGCGAGGTGCGGCCGGTGCCGGACGGCTCGTGCGACATCACCGCCCACGTCGCCCTGGACGCCTGCGCGGGCCCCGGCAGCACGCTGCTGACCCAGCGCGAGGCGCTGCACGCCCTCGGCGTGGACGGCGGCCGCCCGCCGCTGTCCCTCGCCTCCACCGACCCGGCCGCGTACGTCCGGGCGCTGGGGCGGGCGAGCGAGGCCGCCGAGCTGACCTCTCCGGCGGGCCTGGGCGCCTTCGGCTGGCTGGTGCAGCCCGTCGGCGAGGCCTGCCGCGGGCTGCTCCCGCAGGCCCCGGCCCCCGCCCCGGGCGGCGCCGAGGACCGTGCCCCGGACCGGGCCGGCCCGGAAGGCTGACAGACTTGTCCCCATGACCCCCATGACGGAGACGACAGTCGGCATCGGCGGTGCGGCGGAGAGCACCGACATGGTGCTCAACATCGGACCCCAGCACCCGTCCACGCACGGCGTGCTGCGCCTGCGGCTCGTCCTCGACGGCGAGCGGGTCCGGGAGGCCGAGCCGATCGTCGGCTACATGCACCGCGGCGCGGAGAAGCTCTTCGAGGCCCGCGACTACCGGCAGATCATCATGCTCGCCAACCGGCACGACTGGCTGTCGGCGTTCTCCAACGAGCTGGGCGTCGTCCTGGCCGTCGAGCGGATGCTCGGCATGGAGGTCCCCGAGCGCGCCGTGTGGACCCGTACGCTCCTCGCCGAGCTGAACCGGGTCCTCAACCACCTGATGTTCCTCGGCTCCTATCCCCTGGAGCTCGGCGGCATCACCCCCGTCTTCCACGCCTTCCACGAGCGCGAGGAGCTCCAGACGGTGATGGAGGAGGTCTCCGGCGGGCGCATGCACTACATGTTCAACCGCGTCGGCGGCCTCAAGGAGGACCTGCCCGCCGGCTGGCTGGGCCGGGCGCGGCACGCCGTCGCCCAGGTCCGCTCCCGGATGGACGTCTACGACCGGCTCGTGCTCGGCAACGAGATCTTCCGGGCGCGCACGCGCGGCGTCGGCGTGCTCGCGCCCGAGACGGTGCACGCGTACGGGGTCAGCGGCCCCATCGCCCGCGCGTCCGGCGTCGACTTCGACCTGCGCCGCGACGAACCGTACCTCGCCTACGGACAGCTGCAGGACGTCCTGAAGGTCGTCACCCGCGAGGACGGCGACTGCCTGGCGCGCTTCGAGTGCCTGCTGGAGCAGACCCACAACGCGCTGGAGCTCGCCGAGGCGTGCCTCGACCGGATCGCCGAGCTGCCGCCCGGGCCGATCAACCAGCGGCTGCCGAAGGTCCTCAAGGCTCCCGAGGGCGCGACCTACGCGTGGACCGAGAACCCGCTCGGCCTCAACGGCTACTACCTGGTCTCGAAGGGCGAGAAGACGCCGTACCGGCTGAAGCTGCGCTCCGCCTCCTTCAACAACATCCAGGCGCTGACGGAGCTGCTGCCGGGGACGCTGGTCGCCGACATGGTGGCGATCCTCGGGTCGCTGTTCTTCGTGGTCGGCGACATCGACAAGTAGCTCGGCGAGCAGAACGGCAAGCAAAAACGCGAGAACCCCCGGTGAGGCTTCACCGGGGGTTTCGTTTCTGCAGGCCGGGCGGCGCGGGTCCTACGAAGCGGCCGTGCGCAGCTCGGCCACGTCTATCTGCTCGGTCTCGTCGTGCGCGGTCAGGTCGATGACGTCCTCCGCGGCCGGCGCGGCGCCGTCCTTCCCGGCCTCAGCCTCCGCCTCCGCCTTCGCATCGGCCTCGGCCTTGGCTTCGGCCAGCGCCTCCTCGCCGACGACGTCCGCGAGGTCCGTCTCCTCGACGGGGCGCTGGGCCGGGGCGGGGCCCTGGGTGCCGAAGAAGTCGAAGCCGCCCGTGGCGCGGGAGGCGGGCCGGTGGGCGGGCGCCTGCGGCACGGCCGCGCGGGGCACGGGCTTGAGGGCGGCGCCGGGCCCCGGCTTGCCCTCGGTGCCCCCGGCCCCGGTGCGCGGCTCGGTCCCGATACCCGGCTTGGTCCCGGCGCCCGGCTCGGCCGCCGCGACGGGCCTGCTCGCTCCGGCCGGCCCGGCCGCCCGCTCCGTGCCCTGCCCGGCCTCCGGACGCGGCTGCGGCACGGCCTTCGCCGCCGGCCGAGGAGCAGTCACGCCCTGCTGCCGGGGTACGGGCGCGGCCTCGGGGCCCGCCTTCGGCGCACCGGTCCGCGGACGGCCGGCCATGTCGCGCAGCGCTTCCGCGGCCTTGCGGTACGCGGCCGGGTCGACGGCCGGGCCGGGCACCGTGACGGGCGCGCCGGACTCCAGCGCCGGCACCCCGCGGGACGCGCCGCCGCGGGCGACCCGGGTGCTCTCCAGCGCGCTGGCCCGCCCGGTCTCGGCGGCGGCGTAGCGGCGCAGCAGATCGGCGTGCTCGGTGCGGAGACGGGCCAGCTCGGCGCGCTTGCCGCGGAGCTTGGACTCCAGGCGGGCCTTGGCCGCCCGGGTGTCCTCCAGGTCCGTCTCCAGCTCGGCTATGCGCTCCTCGGTCTTCCACTCGTCCCGCGTGCGGGCGGCGGTGAGCTGGGCGACCCGCTTTCCGGCGGAGCGGTCCCAACGGCGCATCAGCACGGCACCGACCACCGCGGCGGCGGCTGCCGCCGCGGCGAGGCCCCGGATGACGACCGTTTCACCTACCACCCAGGCACCGGCGGCGCAGGCGACCGATGTCGCGGCGACCGTCGATGGGGGAAGAAGCCTGTGCAGGGATGGCGAATGGCGGTGGCGTCCTCGTGGCATGGCCTGAAACTTACCGTGCGTCGCCTTCGGAGTGTGACTCCCCCACGAAACTGTTCCCTTGATCTTACTTGTCCCCTACACCTCTCACTTCGTCAGCTCACTTCGTCAGCAGCCCCTTCTCCTTGAGGTACTGCGCGGCGACATCCGCGGGCTTGAGCCGCTGCGCATCCACCTTCTTGTTGAGTTCGGTGAGATCTTCCGTGGTCAGCACCCTGGTGAGCTTCCCGAGGGCATCGGCGACCTTCTGCGAACCGGCCTTCTCCGCATTCACCACGGGCAGCACGTTGTCGGAGTTCTGGAGCTTCTTGTCGTCCTTCAGCAGGACCAGCCCGAACTGTTCGAGGGTGGCGTCCGTGGTGGTGGTCAGGAGCAGCTGGGCCTTGCCGTCCTTGACCGCCTGCTTGGCCTGGACGCTGCCCACCTCCAGCGGGGTGATGCCACCGACCTTGATGCCGTAGGTCTTCTCCAGACCCGGCTGGCAGAAGGGCCGCTGCGGGCATTCGTCCCCGGCCGCGAGCTTGACCTCCTGACCCGACTTTCCAAGATCGGAAAGCGTCTTGAGCTGGTGTTTCTCCGCGAACTCCGCCGTCACCGCGAAGGCGTTCTGATCGACCGCGCGCCCCGGGTCGAGCACCTTCAGTCCGCGCGGCTCCGCGAGTTTCCGCAGGGCCTTCACCGTGGCGTCCGCGTCGGCCGACGCGACGGGCGGAGCGTCCTTGCCGTTCTGCTTCTTGTTCAGGAATTCGGCGAGCGTCGCCGCATACTCCGGGACGACGTCGATGCGGCCCTTCTCCAGCTCCGGTTCATAGAGCTCGCGGGCCTCGGCCGTCCTGATCGACGCGGAATATCCGGCGTCCTTCAGCAGGCCCGCGTATATCTCGGCGAGCACCTTGGACTCGGTGAACCCCGCCGAGCCGATGACGAGGGATCCCCCGCCCGGCTTCGCCGAGCCGCCGCCCCCTCCCCCGGACTTCTCCAGGCTGTCGCCCCCGCACGCGGCGAGGCCCGCCGTCAGCGCGGCGACGCCGGCCAGCGCCAGCAGGGTGCGAGGGGCCCGTGCCCGGCGCGGGGTGCTGCTCATGGGAAACATGGGGAACTCTGCCCTTCGGTTTCCGGCGCCCGGCTCTCCGGCCGCCGTCGCTTCGATGACCGGCGCCGCCGCGCCTACCCCGGCACCGGGCCCGTACGCCGCCGCACCGGGTCCAGCAGCCGCTCCGCCAGCACCAGCACGCCCTCGACCAGCAGGGCGAGCACCGCCACCAGCAGCGCGCCCGCCACCACCTGGGCGGTGTCGGTGAGCCGGAAGCCGGCCGTGATGATGCGGCCCAGGCCACCGCCGCCGGGCAGCGCCGCGAGCGTCGTCGTCGCGACGACCTGCACGGCTGCGGTCCGCACGCCCGTGACGATCAGCGGGAAGGCCAGCGGCAGCTCGACGCGGCCGATCAATTGACGGCCCGTCATTCCCATGCCGCGGGCCGCCTCGACCACGTCCCGGTCCACCTCGCGCATGCCCACATAGGCGTTGGTCAGCAGCGGGGGTATCGCGAAGAGCACCAAGGCGATGACCGTGGGCCAGGAGCCGTGCGTGCCCAGCGGGCTGAGCAGCAACAGCACCAGCACGGCGAAAGTCGGCACCGCGCGGCCCGCGTTGGAGAGGTTCACCGCGAGGGCGCCGCCCTTGCCCAGGTGGCCCAGCAGCACGGCCACCGGAAGCGCTATGGCGCAGGAGATCGCCAGGCACACCAGGGTCAGGAAGAGGTGCTCGCCCAGCCGGTGCCACACGCCGTCGGTGCCCGACCAGTGCGCGCCGGTGGCCAGCCACGTCCACGTACGCTCGATGACGCCCATCAGAGCGCCCCCTCGGCGGCCGCCGGGCGAGCCGTGGCCTTACCGCCGGCGGGCTTTCCGCCCCCGGTGCGGGACTTCGCCTTCCCGGCCTTCCCCGCCTTCCCCGCCCTCGTCCAGGGAGTGAGCAGCCGCTGGACGAGCAGCAGGAGGAGATCGGCCGCGACGGCCAGGGCCACGCAGAGCACCGAAGCGGTGAGCACCTGCGCCTTGAAGTAGCTGTGCATCCCGTCGTAGACGAGATTGCCCAGGCCGCCGTAGTGGAGGATCGCGCCCACGGTCGTGAGCGAGATCGTGGAGACCGTGGTGATGCGCAGACCCGCCATCAGGGCGGGCAGGGCCAGGGGCAGTTCGACGCCGAAGAGCAGCCGCAGCGGGCCGTATCCCATGCCGCGGGCCGCCTCCCTCGTCTCCTCCGGGACCGCCGCGAGCCCGGCGAGGATGTTCCGCACGAGGATCGTCAGCGAATAGAGCACGAGGCCCGTGATCACGACCGCGGGCGACAGCCCGAAGAACGGCACCAGCAGCGAGAACATCGCCAGCGACGGCACCGTGTACAACACCGTGGTCAGGCCGAGGACCGGGCCCGCCACCGCGCGCCACCTGCGGGCCAGCAGCGCCAGCGGGAAGGCCACGAGGAGGCCGATGGCGACCGACGCGAGCGTGATGCCGATGTGCTGGAGCGTGGCGTCCGCCAACTCCTGGCTCCGCGTGCGCAGATACTCGCCGCAGATCCAGTCATTGCTGATCAGGCAGGACTGACCGGCCATGCGCTCCCACCTCCCCCAGGCAGTCGACCGTCGGTTTTCCGGTTACGAGCGACCCTAACCCGGGGCACTGACATTCGAGCCGGCCGCCACACAACGGCAACAATGTCCCCAGGGAGTACGGCCAGAATGGGGAACCATGATCCGCTTCGAGCACGTCACCAAGCGCTACGCCGACGGCACGACCGCCGTGGACGACCTGTCCTTCGAAGTGGCGGAGGGCGAGCTCGTCACGCTCGTGGGGCCGTCGGGCTGCGGCAAGACCACCACGATGAAGATGGTCAACCGGCTCATCGAGCCCACGTCGGGGCGGATCCTCCTCGACGGCGACGACATCGCCGGCGTCGACCCCGTCGAGCTGCGGCGCCGCATCGGCTACGTCATCCAGCAAGTGGGGCTCTTCCCCCACAAGACCGTGCTGGAGAACACCGCGACCGTCCCCCACCTGCTGGGCTGGCAGCGGAAGAAGGCCCGGGAGCGGGCCGCCGAACTCCTCGACCTCGTCGGGCTCGACCCGGCCGTCCACGGCTCCCGCTACCCGCACCAGCTCTCGGGCGGGCAGCGGCAGCGGGTCGGGGTGGCCAGGGCGCTGGCCGCGGACCCGCCCGTGCTCCTGATGGACGAGCCCTTCGGGGCGGTCGACCCGGTCGTTCGCGAGCGCCTCCAGAACGAGTTCTTGCGCCTGCAGTCACAGGTGCGCAAGACCGTCCTGTTCGTCACGCACGACATCGAGGAAGCCGTCCGCCTCGGCGACCGCATCGCCGTCTACGGGCACGGCCGCATCGAACAGTTCGACGCCCCCGCGACGGTGCTGGGCGCGCCCGCCACGCCCTACGTCGCCGACTTCGTCGGCGCGGACCGGGGCCTGAAGCGGCTCTCGGTCACCCCGATCGAAGCGGGTGACCTCGAACAGCCTCCGGTCGTCCACCTGGACGACACCGTGGCCGCCGCCGGCGCCGCACTGGCCGTGGACGACGCCCGGTGGGCCGTCGTCCTGGACGACGCCGACCGGCTCCACGGCTGGATCTCCGCCGAAGCGCTCGCCGACGGCGGGGGCACGGTACGGGAACGGGCTCGCCGCATGGACGCCTGGCTCCCGGTCGGCGCCTCCCTCAAGCAGGCCTTCAGCACGATGCTCCAGCACGACGCGGGCTGGATCGCCGTCCTCGACGGCGACACCGCGGACCGCTTCGTGGGCGTCCTCACCCCGGCCCGCCTCCACGAGGCGCTCCGCCGCTCGATCGACGCGGACGCCCGGGGCGCGGCCCGCGACGAGGTAGAACTGGAGAGCATCCCCGGGGCGTAGCCCGGGGGACGCTCTCCCTGCCCGCACGACGTCGCTGGGCACGACCTTTCCCCCGCCGCGACGGCGACCAGCCCCAGCGGCGGTGTTCGGCGGCGCCGAGATCGGCTGAGGCCCGTACGGCACCGCCGGAATCCACCGTCGGGGCTCGCCGCCATTGCGGCGGAGAGAAGAGCGCGGGCACCGCGAGCAAGCAGGGGACTCGGACTCGGGCCTGCGGCCGGAAACGAGGGGCCCGCCCCTCGGCGGGGCCACGTGCCGAACACGCAGACCGGCAGGCAACGAGAGTCCGGCCCCTTCTTGCCGCCGCGACGGCGATCGGCCACAGCGGCGGCACCCGGCGGTGCCCAGACCGCCTCATGCCCGTACGGCACCGCCGGAATCCACCGTCGGGGCTCGCCGCCATTGCGGCGGGGAGAAGAGCGCGGGCACCGCGAGCAAGCAAGAGCCCGGCCCGGCACCCGGGAATCGAAGGGGCCCGGCCCCTTCTTGCCGCCGCGACGGCGATCGGCCACAGCGGCGGCGCCCGGCGGTGCCCAGACCGCCTCATGCCCGTACGGCACCGCCGGAATCCACCCTCGTGGTCGCGCGCCGTCGCGGCGGCCCGGCAGGCAACGGTGCCGTTAGCCGCGGGCCGTGCCCGGGCCGCCCGGCTCGTCGTCGTCTTCCGGGAGTTTGCAGACGCGCTCCAGGAAGAACGCCGCGGCGATCACCGCGACGCCCGCGACGACCGACGCGCCCGCGTAGATCACCTGGTCGCGGCGGGGCTCGATGTCCAGGCTGTCGAGGCCGAGGAAGACGCCGACGCCGCCGTACATGCCGGCGACGAGCGCCGCGACGAGCGCGCTGGCCTGGCCGAAGACGACGGCGCGGGCGGCGACCAGCGGATCGACGCCCTTCGCTCCGGGGCGCCGCTCGCGCTGCGCCCGCAGCCGGGCGCGCAGCGAGAGCGCCGTGGCGGCGAGGACGACGGCGATGACCGCGAGCACGATGGGCGCGGCCACCGGCACCCGCGGCAGCGTGCCGACGGCGTCCCACAGCCGGGCGCCTGCCCAGGAGAGCACCCCGGCCACGGTGAACAGCCCGGCCAGGACCCCGATCCGCAGTTGCTTCACCGAGCCGTCGCTCCTCTTCTCGATCGCGCCCCGGAAATCCGGGGCGTCCAACGCCTATCAGGCAAACGCCTACTCCGGCAGCCGGAGTTCCAGGTCGACACGCGGCTGCACGCCGTCGAGCCCGACGGCCGCGAGGAGCTCGACCACCGCACCGCGGCCCGGGACCACGGCCTCGGGGTCGACATCGTGCCAGGGGGCCAGGACGAAGGCGCGCTCGTGGGCGCGCGGGTGCGGCAGGGTGAGCACCGGGTCCACGGAGACGACGTCCTGGTAGGCAACGATGTCGACGTCGAGCGTGCGCGGGCCCCAGCGCTCGTCCCGCACCCGCTCGAAGGCCTCCTCGATGGCGTGGCCGCGTTCGAGCAGGGAGTCCGGCGGGAGGGTGGTCTTCACGAGGACGACGGCGTTGAAGTAGGAGGGCTGGGTGCCGGGCTCGACGCCCCACGGCTCCGTCTCGTAGACCGGGGAGACGGCCTTGACCCGCAGGCCGGGCGTGTCCTCGAGGGCGTCGATCGCGCCCTGGAGGGTCTCCAGGCGGTTGCCGAGGTTGCTGCCCAGGGAGATCACGGCTCGTTTGGGATTGCTCAGGGTCACGTCCGCCGCGTCCACCTGCTCCACCACGGAGGCGGGCACCGGCTGCACGGTCGGGTCGCTGCTGCTCATACTCGGCTCCGCGTAATAGTGATCGTCACGTCGTCAAAGGGCACGGTGATGGGGGCGTCCGGCTTGTGGACGACGACCTCCACTTCGCGCACCGCATCGTGCTTGAGGCAGTTCTGGGCGATCCGCTCGGCCAGGGTCTCGATGAGGTCGACGGGCTCACCCTGGACGATGCCGACCACTTCCTCCGCCACCACGCCGTAGTGCACGGTCTTCGCGAGGTCGTCGGAGGCGGCCGCGGGCCGAGTGTCCAGGCTCAGGACGAGGTCCACGATGAAGGTCTGCCCCTCTTCGCGCTCCCGGGGGAACACGCCGTGGTGCCCACGGGCCTTCAGGCCGCGCAGCGCGACACGATCCACACGAATCACTCCTGCTGGTCGTCGGACGGGGGCACCTCCGATGCCCGGTACCCACGTCGAATCTACCTGCGAGCGCCGACAGCGCTCGCACATGGAGGCTAGGGGTTGGTGTACATATCTGCGGATAGTTCCGGATGTTTCGGGCTCTTTCGGGCGGCCGCCTTGCCCGGCCCCTCCCGGCTCGCGCCGCGCTTACCCGGCGGCCCCGTCCCCCACCCCTACCCGCCCACCTAGCAGCCCGAACGAGTGGCGGGCATACCGCCGTACTGACGCGGATCATGCCTCGTGGGGCGGGGGTGACGCGAGATACGTCACGCTCCCGAAGAGGGACGTCACGCTCCCGAAGAGGGACGTCACGCTCCCGACGACGTACGTCAGGCTCCCGAAATGTCCTCCGGGCCGTCCGCGCCGTCCGTTTCGTCGTCCTCGTCGTCGCGCCCGGCGAGCACCGGCGAGCCGTGGTGCGACCACACCTTCCACTCCCCGCCGACGCGCCGGAAGGCGTTCGTCGCCACGACGAGCTGCCCCACCAGGGGTCCGAGCTCGCCCTCCTCCTCGGCGGGGCCGCCGCTGAGGATGTTCTCCGTGCAGGTGACGAGGGCCGTGTCGCCGGCGACGGAGATCTCGACGTCAGTGAGGAAGAACTGGATGTAGTCCGTGCTCGCCATGATCAGCGCATACGAACGGAGCACCTCCTTGCGCCCGCGCAGCACCGGCCACCCGGGGTGGACGCACGACACCTCGGTGCCGGGGTCGTCCAGCCACAGCCGGCCCATCGCATCGGTGTCGCCGCGCTCCACCGCCTCGTACAGCGCGGTGTTCGCCAGCTCGACCAGCTCGCCGTCCGTACGGGCGGTGCTCACATGGCCCCCTCTGCGCCCGCCGCGCCCACCGCGCCCGCCGCCGCTTCCTGCACCGCCCGCACCACGCGCACCGCGTCCGCGCTGGCCCGCACCTCGTGCACCCGCACCGCCCAGGCGCCTTCGCGCGCCGAGAGCGCCGAGACCGCGGCCGTCGCGGCGTCCCGCTCCCGGGCCGGCGGCGGCTCGCCCTCCGGACCGGCCAGGACCCGGCCGAGGAAGCGCTTGCGGGAGGCGGCCACCAGCATCGGCAGCGCCAGCTCCCGGCGCAGCCGCGCCAGGCCCGCCACCAGCGCGAGGTCGTGCTCGGCGTTCTTGGCGAAGCCCAGGCCCGGGTCCACGACGAGCCGCTCGGGGTCGACGCCCGCCTCGACCACGGCGTCCAGGCGCTGCTGCAGCTCGGCGAGCACCTCGCCGACGACGTCCCCGTAGACCGCCCGGTTGTTCATGTCGGCGCTGAAGCCGCGCCAGTGCATCACCACGAAGGGCACCCGGGCCGTGGCCACCACGGGCACCATCGCCGGATCGGCGAGCCCGCCGCTCACATCGTTGACCAGGGCCGCTCCGGCCTCGACGGCCGCCTCGGCGACCGAGGCGCGCATGGTGTCCACCGACACCACGGCGCCCTCGGCCACCAGCTCGCGGACCACCGGGACCACCCGGCGCAGCTCCTCGCCCTCGTCCACCCGCGACGCGCCCGGACGGGTGGACTCACCGCCCACGTCGACCAGGTCGGCGCCGCCGGCGATGAGGTCGAGGCCGCGCTTGACCGCGAGTTCGGTGTCGAACCAGCGCCCGCCGTCGGAGAACGAGTCCGGCGTGACGTTGACGACGCCCATCACCGCACAGCGATTCCACTCCGGCAGACCGACGGGCCCGTGACGACCGCGCAAGGTACTCATGGGACCAGCCTAGGGCGTGCCGCAAAGAGGAGTGCCCCCGACCGGAACCCGGTCGGGGGCACTGCCGCACACGCTTCCAGCGGGGTCACCACGGCGCGTTCACGCCGCGCGCGTGACCTCCGCGGCCGAGACCTGCTCGTCGGCGTCGTCCATGACGTCCTTCGGCGGCGCCGGGCGGCGGCGCAGCAGGCGCGGCAGCTCCAGGAAGCCCTCCGCCTGCATCATCGCGAAGCCGATGCGGGGCAGGTCGCGGCTGTTGGGGAAGACCACGAAGCGGGGCTCCCAGCGCGGCCGGAACTTCTCGTTGAACTTGTACAGCGACTCGATCTGGAACCAGCGCGAGAGGAAGACCAGCACCGAGCGCTGGATGCGCACGACCGGGCCCGCGCCCAGCTTGCCGCCGCGCTCCAGGGCGGAGCGGAAGAACGCGAAGTTCAGCGACAGGCGCTTGATCTTCAGCTCGGGAGCGGCCTGCAGGAAGGCGACGATCAGGAGCTCGTTCATGCCCGGGTCGGCGCTGCGGTCGCGGCGCATCAGCTCCAGGGAGCTGCCGTCGGGGCCCCACGGCACGTAGTGCTGCATGGCGCGCAGGTCGCCGAAGGGGCAGTCCTCGCCCTCCTCCGGGTCCTTGTGGGCGGTCGCGATGATCGCGTCCAGGTCCTTGGGGTCGCCGATGCGGCCCAGCGCCATGGAGAAGCCGCGCTCGTCCTCGGTGTCGCGCCAGGCGTTGGCGGCCTTCTGGACGGCCTCCAGCTCCTCGGCGTTCAGGTCGCCGACGCGGCGCACCTTGGTGCTGTAGCCGTTGCGCTCGATGCGCTTGACCATCTGGCGGACGTTGCGCATGGAACGGCCGGTGAGGGAGAAGTCGGCGACCTCGACGATGGCCTCGTCGCCCATCTCCAGGGCGTCGAGCCCGGTCTCGCGGGTCCACACCTCGCCGCCGGTCTCGCTGCAGCCGGCGACGGCGGGCGTCCAGGAGTGGCGCTTGGCCAGGGCCATGAACTGCTCGATCGCGCCGGGCCAGGCCTCGACGTCACCGATCGGGTCACCGCTCGCGAGCATCACGCCGGAGACGACGCGGTAGGAGACGGCCGCCTTGCCCGAGGGCGAGAAGACGGCGCTCTTGTCGCGGCGCAGCGCGAAGTGGCCGAGCGAGTCGCGGGCACCGTGCTTGGCGAGCAGCTCGCGCAGCTTGTCCTCGTCCTCCTCGGTGAGGACGGCGGCCGGGTACGCGGGCATGAAGGCCAGGTAGGCGGTGGTGGCCACGGTCAGCAGGCCCAGGGCGCCCAGGGAGTAGCCGACGGTGTAGTCGACGTGCTCGGTGTAGCGGATCGAGCCCTCGAAGCCGAAGAGGCCCCAGATCACGTGCTCGATCTGCTCGATCACCGGCGGGTCGCCGATCATCTGGTCCGGGTGCGAGCCGACGATCACCCAGCCGAGGCCGAAGCTGAACGCGCCCATGAGGACGAAGTTGGCCGCGACCTTCCAGCGGCTGCGCGGGTCCGGCAGCGCGTAGAAGGAGCTCTTGTGCCACACGAGGTAGATGAAGAGCAGCAGCGACAGGATGGCGCCGATGTAGGAGTGGCGGTAGACGAGCTGCGCGGCCGCACCGATGGGCAGCAGCACCACGGCGGCGAGCCAGGCGCGCTGCTTGGCCCGCTTGAGGCCGTGGGCCAGCATCAGCAGCAGGACGCCGACGATGATCGAACCGGCGGCGGCGAGCTGGGTCACCGATCCGGGCAGCACCTCGGCGAGGCTGTGGACCTTGCTCCAGCGGAACCGCGGGACCACACCGGCAAGGATGTCGACCAGGCCGATGAGGGCAGCGACCGTTCCCACGACGGCAGGCACGTTCTCGGGCTTGGGCCCTCTGACGATACGCGCAAGCCTCGACAGTCGCTTGGTCCCCTCGGGAACCCCATCGGACTTTTTGCCATCTACCCTGACAGACATCTCTTCCCGTCGTCCTGTCGAGTGGACCTGCGCCATCTGGCGGCAGCGCCCGGACAATGTGCGCCCTGTAGGACGACGGTTTCGGGGTTGAGGTTCCGCGGGGGGCCGAGCCCGGAAAGAAGTAACCATTCCGCGACTCGGAGCCGGGTCGCTCGGCAGAAAGAACCTCATGGGTCTCACCAGCATGGCAGTTCTGCTGCTCGCCATCGCGGCTGCGGTAGTGCTCTTCGCGTTGACCATTTGGCTCTGGCCCCGCCTGGGCAAACGGAGCGTGGGCTCCATACTCGGCAGGGTGGGCATGATGCTGGCCACACAGCTCACCCTGTTCGCCGCGATCGGTCTGTGGGCCAACCAGTCCTTCGGCTTCTACGGATCGTGGGCCGACCTCTTCGGCCAGGTCAAGGAAGAGGGCGTGATCGTCGACCACAGCGCCGCCGGCAAGCGGGTGCAGGTCGTGAACACGCAGGCCGTGAAGGTGCCGCGGGGCAATGTCCCGCGCGTCGGCGGAAAGATCGAGAAGATACAGATCGCCGGCGTCGAGTCGAAGATCAACGGCCCGGCGTATGTGTACCTGCCGCCGGAGTACTTCCAGCCGGAGTACGCGAACCGCAAGTTTCCCGCTTCCGTCGTCCTGACCGGATACCCGGGCACCGCCGAGGCGCTCATCAAAGGGCTCGACTACCCCGTCCGCGCGCACAAGCTGAGCAAGGACAAGAAGATGCAGCCCACCATTCTGGTGATGATGCGTCCGTCCATCGTCGGCCAGCGCGACACGGAATGCATCAACATACCGAAGGGCCCGCAGGCCGAGACCTTCTTCACCAAGGACCTGCGCAAGGCCATCACGGCCCAGTACCGCGTGGGCGACAAGGCCGCCAACTGGGGCATCATCGGCAACTCGACCGGTGGCTACTGCGCACTGAAGATCGCGATGCGCAACCCGGACGCGTACAGCGCCGCGGCCTCGCTCTCCGGCTACTACAAGGCCCTGCAGGACCCCACGACCGGTTCCCTCTTCGGCGGCGACAAGAAGCTGGAGAACGAGAACGACGTGTTCTGGCGGCTGAAGCACGAGAAGACCCCGCCGATCTCGGTGCTGGTCACCAGCAGCAAGCAGGGCGAGCACAACTACAAGGACACCCTGAAGTTCATCGAGCAGGCCAAGGGCTCGGCCCGGGTCTCCTCGATCATCCTGGACAGCGGCGGCCACAACTTCAACACCTGGCGCCGCGAGCTGAACCCCACGCTGAAGTGGATGGGCAGCCGCCTGAGCGCGTAGCGCCTGCGGCGGTCCCGCACCACAGCCGGTTCCGCCGTCCGTATTCCGCCGAACACCCGCCGTCGTGGCCTCGCGCCGCCGCGGCGGGCATTTTTATGCGGTGCGGCTACCGGGTTTATGCGGTGCGGCTACCGGGCCATGATCAGGCTCATGGCCTCCGCCCGCGTCGCGGGATCCCGCAGCTGGCCGCGCACCGCCGAGGTCAGCGTCTTCGCGCCGGGCTTGCGGATGCCCCGCATGGACATGCACATGTGTTCGCACTCGATGACCACGACCACGCCGCGCGGCTCCAGGATGTCCATCAGCGAGTCCGCGATCTGCGTGGTCAGCCGCTCCTGGACCTGCGGCCGGCGGGCGTAGACGTCCACCAGGCGGGCCAGCTTCGACAGCCCGGTGATCTTCCCGCTGGTCGAGGGGATGTAGCCGACGTGCGCCACGCCGTGGAACGGCACCAGGTGGTGCTCACAGGTGCTGTAGACCTCGATGTCGCGCACGAGCACCATCTCGTCGTGCCCGAGGTCGAACGTCGTGGTCAGCACGTCCTCCGGCTCCTGCCAGAGCCCCGCGAATATCTCCTTGTACGCGCGTGCCACCCGCGCCGGCGTCTCCCGCAGACCCTCCCGGTCCGGGTCCTCACCCACGGCGATCAGCAGCTCACGCACCGCGTTCTCGGCGCGCTTCTCGTCGAATGCGCCGACGTTCCGCTCGGCGTCCAGCGTCACCGGGTCGGTCATGGAGTGCCTCGTTCTCTCGTGCGTTCGTAGCAACCGGCACCGCCCGGATAAACGGGATGCCGCGCCCCCCAGGCTAAAACCTGGGTGACGCGGCATCCATTCCGGGCCCTGTGGTGCAGGGCCCGGCAGGGCCTGTGCGGCGGCTCAGTTCTCCGGGCGGGCGTCGTCCGGAAGGTCGAGCGAGTCCATGGCCTGACCACCGTTGCTCGGGGCGAGCTCCTTGGGGGAGAGCACCGGCGGGCGGGTGGAGGGGGTGCGGCGCGAGGAGCCGGTCCACGCCGGGCGGGCCGGGCGCTTCACGATGTGCTTGAAGACCTCGGCGATCTCCTCCTTGTTCAGCGTCTCCTTCTCCAGGAGCGCCAGAACCAGGTTGTCGAGGACGTCGCGGTTCTCGACCAGGATCTCCCACGCCTCGTTGTGCGCGGTCTCGATGAGCTTCTTGACCTCTTCGTCGACCAGCGCGGCGACCTCTTCCGAGTAGTCACGCTGGTGCGACATCTCGCGGCCCAGGAACGGCTCGGAATTGTCGGAGCCGAACTTGATCGCGCCGAGGCGCTCGGTCATGCCGTACTGCGTGACCATCGCGCGGGCCGTGGCGGTGGCCTTCTCGATGTCGTTGGCGGCACCGGTGGTCGGGTCGTGGAAGACGAGCTCCTCCGCCGCGCGGCCGCCCAGCATGTACGCCAGCTGGTCGAGCATTTCATTGCGGGTGGTGGAGTACTTGTCCTCGTCGGGCAGGACCATGGTGTAGCCGAGGGCCCGGCCGCGGGACAGGATCGTGATCTTGTGCACCGGGTCGGAGTTCGGGGAAGCCGCCGCGACCAGGGCGTGACCGCCCTCGTGGTACGCGGTGATCTTCTTCTCCTTGTCGCTCATGATCCGGGTCCGCTTCTGCGGGCCGGCCACGACGCGGTCGATCGCCTCGTCCAGCATGTGGTTGTCGATCAGCTTCCGGTCGCTGCGGGCCGTCAGCAGGGCGGCCTCGTTCAGCACGTTGGAGAGATCGGCACCGGTGAAGCCGGGGGTGCGGCGGGCGACGGCCGACAGGTCGACGTCCGGCGCGACCGGCTTGCCCTTCTGGTGAACCTTGAGGATCTCCAGACGGCCCTGCATGTCCGGGCGGTCGACGGCGATCTGCCGGTCGAAGCGGCCGGGGCGCAGCAGCGCCGGGTCGAGGATGTCGGGACGGTTGGTGGCGGCGATCAGGATGACGCCGCCCTTGACGTCGAAGCCGTCCATCTCGACGAGGAGCTGGTTCAGGGTCTGCTCGCGCTCGTCGTGACCGCCGCCGAGGCCCGCGCCGCGGTGCCGGCCGACGGCGTCGATCTCGTCGACGAAGACGATGGCCGGGGCGTTGGCCTTGGCCTGCTCGAACAGGTCACGGACACGGGAGGCGCCGACACCCACGAACATCTCGACGAAGTCGGAGCCGGAGATCGAGTAGAACGGCACGCCCGCCTCGCCGGCGACGGCGCGCGCGAGCAGCGTCTTGCCCGTGCCGGGCGGGCCGTAGAGCAGCACGCCCTTGGGGATCTTGGCGCCGACGGCCTGGAACTTCGCCGGCTCCTGCAGGAACTCCTTGATCTCGTGGAGCTCCTCGACGGCCTCGTCGGCGCCCGCGACGTCGGCGAAGGTCGTCTTGGGGGTGTCCTTGGTGATCAGCTTGGCCTTGGACTTCCCGAAGTTCATCACCCGGGAGCCGCCGCCCTGCATCTGATTCATCAGGAACAGGAAGACCACGACGATGAGGACGAACGGCAGCAACGACAGCAGAACGCCGATGAACGGGTTCTGCTTGGACGTCGAGACGTTGTATCCCTCCGGGATCATGTTCTTCTCGGCGTTGGCCTGCAGGGACTTCGCGATGTCGACGCCCTGCTCGCCGATGTAGTTCGCCTGGATCTTGCTCGAGCCCTTGACCTTCTGGCCGTCCTTGAGCTCAACCTTGATCTTGTTCTCGTCACCGGTCGTCAGCTCGGCCGATTTCACCAGGTCCTTGTTGATCGCGTTGACGACCTGGCTGGTGTCCACCGACTTGTAGCCGCCGCCGGAGCCGACGACCTGCATCAACACGACCACGGCGAGGACGGCCAGCACGATCCACATGACCGGCCCACGGAAGTAGCGCTTCACGTCCATCCATACGGGGCGCGAGCGCCCCGTCCCTCCTGCCACAGTGAGGCACGGCCAGCCCCTGGACGGGGTGCCTGTGCGTACGGTGTCCTGCTCGACCTTGAAAGCTTGACTTGAAAGCCTGAAAAAGACTGACCTTCGGACGGTACCCCAGCATTGTCTCCCGACGCCGCTGCAGACGGTCAACCAACCCGCCTTACCCTGCTCCAACGGCGGGAACCCTCATTCGGTTCCCGCGCGCCGGTGGGCGGCCCGCCGACCAGGCCGGGGGGCTCAGCCGCCGTAGACGTGCGGCGCGAGCGTGCCCACGAAGGGCAGGTTGCGGTACTTCTCGGCGAAGTCGAGACCATAGCCGACGACGAACTCGTTGGGGATGTCGAAGCCGACCCACTTGACGTCGATCGCGACCTTGGCCGCCTCCGGCTTGCGCAGGAGGGTGACGACGTTGAGCGAGGCGGGCTCGCGCGAGCCCAGGTTCGACAGCAGCCACGACAGCGTCAGGCCGGAGTCGATGATGTCCTCGACGATCAGGACGTCCTTGCCCTTGATGTCGGTGTCGAGGTCCTTGAGGATGCGGACCACGCCGGAGGACTGGGTGCCCGCGCCGTACGAGGACACGGCCATCCAGTCCATCGTCACGGGGTTGGAGAGCGCACGCGCCAGGTCCGCCATCACCATCACGGCGCCCTTGAGGACACCGACGATCAGCAGGTCCTTGCCCGCGTACTCCGCGTCGATCTTCGCAGCCAGCTCCGCCAGCTTCGCGTCGATCTCTTCCTTGGTGATGAGCACCGACTTGAGGTCGGTGCCCATGTCCTTGTCGTCCACCCGCGCCACTCTCGCTTGTCTACGGATCGTCCGGCATTTCCGCGGCGAGCTGAGGCCCGTTCGTGACGTTCGTGCCCGTTCGAATCAGCCCTGCCGGAGGACCAGTCTGCCACCCTGCCTGCGGACCGCGACCCGCCCGGGCAGATTGATGGCCCCCTGGCCGCGCCATCCGGTGATCAGCCGGTCGACTTCCTCGATGTGCCGGGCGAAGAGCGATCCGGCCGGAGAACCCGCCGAGATGGCCGCCCGGCGCAGCACCCGGCGGCGGACCGCGGGCGGCAGGGCGTAGAGCTTGGCGGTCTCCAGGGCGCCGCTGTCGTCCCGGACGGAGGGCTCGACGGTGGCGGCCCAGTCGTCCAGGGCGTCGGCGTCGTCGCGGGAGAGCTGGGCCGTGCGGGCGAGGGCCTCGATCACGCCCTTGCCGAGCGCCTTCTCCAGGGCGGGAAGGGCTTCGTGGCGGACCCGGGAGCGGGTGTAGGCCGGGTCGGCGTTGTGCGGGTCGTCCCAGACGGGCAGGGACTGGACCATGCAGGCCTTGCGGGCCGTCTGGCGGTCGAGGCCGAGGAAGGGCCGGCGGTAGCGGCCGCCGACGCCGGAGGTGACGGCCATGCCGGCGAGGGAGCGGGTGCCGGAGCCGCGGGCGAGGCCGAGGAGCACCGTCTCCGCCTGGTCGTCCCGGGTGTGGCCGAGGAGGACGGCCACGGCGCCGTGGCGCTCGGCGGCGGCGTCGAGGGCGGCGTAGCGCGCGTCGCGGGCGGCGGCTTCGGGGCCGCCGTCCCTGCCGACGGTGACGGTCAGGGCCTCGACGGGATCGAGGTCGAAGGCGGCGAGCCGGCTCGCCACTTCCGCGGCCCGCAGGTCGGACCCGTGCTGGAGGCCGTGGTCGACGGTGACTCCGCCGGCCCGGATACCGAGCCGGGGGGCCTCGAAGGCCAGGGCGGAGGCGAGCGCCATGGAGTCCGCACCGCCGGAGCAGGCGACGAGGACGAGCGGCTCACGGCCGCCGGGGGGGACGGATGAGGGCGTGGTGGGGGTGAGGACGTCGTGAAGTACGCGGCGGACCGCCAGGCGTATCGCGGCGACCGCGGGATGTGGACCCATGTCCGTGTGTCCAATCGTTCCATATGGAGATCGTTCGGAGCTGCGCGAGCTTCGAGGCCGTCAGTCACGCTGTGTGCGTCGATGGTGACAGAAGCGAGCCATTACCCGAGCATCGCACGCCCACCCCTGACCTACGGTCCCTCGGACGGGTGATTACGGAGGCGTTCTACCCGGAGGAGGAGCTTCCGGTTCACGGCTCCGTCCTGCGGTGCACCCTTGTGACCCAGTCCGCCGGTTTGGCGATCTCCGCCTTGGTGGGCAGGGTGTTGGGGGATGTCCACACCCTGTTGAAGCCGTCCATGCCGACCTCGTCGACGACGGCCCGCACGAAGCGCTCACCATCACGGTACTGGCGCAGCTTCGCATCCAGACCCAGCAGCCTGCGCAGCGCCGCGTCCAGACGCCCCGCGCCCTTGGCCCGCCGCTGCTGGAACTTCTCCCGGATCTCCGCCACCGACGGCACCACCTGCGGCCCCACGCCGTCCATCACGTAGTCCGCATGGCCCTCCAGCAACGACATGACGGCCGTCAGCCGGGCCAGGATCTCCCGCTGCGCGGGCGTCTGCACCAGGTCCACGATGCTGCGCCCGCCCTCGTCCACGCCGTCCTCCTCCGGAGAACGGCCACCCGCCAGCGACTGCGCCGCCTCCCGGATGCGCTCCAGCAAGGTGGCGGGGTCGACGTCCGTCTCCCCCAGGAACGCCTGGATCTCGCCCTCGACGTGGTCGCGCAGCCAGGGGACGGCCGTGAACTGCGTGCGGTGCGTCTCCTCGTGCAGGCACACCCACAGGCGGAAGTCGTGCGGGTCCACCTCCAGCTCGCGCTCGACGTGGACGATGTTCGGCGCCACCAGCAGCAGGCGGCCGCCGCCCGCCGCGGAACCCGGCAGGTCCCGGCTCACCGGCGCGAACGTCTCGTACTGGCCCAGCACCCGCGACGCCAGGAACGACAGCAGCATCCCCACCTCGACGCCGGTCACCTTGCCGCCGACCGCGCCGAGCACCGCACCGCCGGGGACGTTCGCGCGGCGGTCCTGCATCTTCTCCAGCAGCGGCCCGAGAAGCGCGCGGAACCCCGCCACGTTCGCCTTGATCCAGCCCGCCCTGTCCACGACCAGGACCGGGGTGTCGTGCCCCGCGCCGCCCTCCCCCTGCACGGGCGACATCCGGGTGAACGCCCTGACGTGCTCCTCCGACGTCACCGCGTGCCGCCGCAACTCCGCGACGACCGCCCGCGCCTCCTCCCGGCTCACCTCCGGCCCGGGCCGTACGAACCGCGTCGCGGTCGCCACCGCGAGCTTCCAGTCGACCATCTCCGCACCACCGATGCTCGTCATGGCTTCACCGTACGTGGACCGCTCCGCTCGGGGTAGCGAAGCGTCCGCGCCCGGACACCCGCCCGCAGCCGGCCGACCGCGCCCACAGCACCCGCGCACGCAGAGCCCGCGCCTACGGCGAAGCGCCTAGCGGCAGCCGCACCCCGCGAGCGTCGTCGCCAGGCGGTCCAGTGCCCCCTGCGCGCCCTCGCCGGACGGTGCCCCTGTCGTCATGAAGGCGAACGACAGCAACCGCCCGTCCGCGTCCACGACCGTGCCGGACAGCGTGTTCACCCCCGTGAGCGTGCCGGTCTTGGCACGGACGACACCGCGCCCCGCCGCGTCCGCCCCGTACCGCCCGCTCAGCGTCCCGCTGAAGCCCGCCACGGGCAGCCCCGTCAGGACCGGCCGCAGCTCCGGCCGGGCCGGATCGGCCGCCCGGGCGAGGAGGGAGGCCAGGAAGCCCGCCGAGACGTGGTCCGCGCGGTCGAGCCCGCTGCCGTCGGCGATGCGGGCCCCGGACAGCGGCAGGCCGAGCTTCTCCAGGCGCCCCGTCACCGCCCGGGCCGCGCCCTCGAAGTCGGCGGGCTGCCCGGACGCCAGCGCCGTCTGCCGGGCCAGCGCCTCGGCGATGTCGTTGTCGCTGTTGGTGAGGGTGCGCTCGACGAGCGCGGACAGCGGCGGGGAGGAGACCGAGGCGAGACGTTCCGCCTTCTCCCCCGCGCGCCCCGCGGCCGCCTCTCCGTCCACCTCGACACCCGCCTCCCGCAGCATCTCGGCGAACTTCCGCCCCGCGTCACCGGCCGGGTCCGCGGTGCGCTCGGCCGGACCGTGGTCGGAGTCGTCCAGGCGGCCCTCGTCCACCATCAGGGCGCTGACCGGCGCGATGTTCTCGTTGGGCCCTATCGGGTGGACACCGGGACCGGAGTAGCGAGAGGCGTCGTAGGCGACCTTCACGCGGCCGCCCTTGCCGCGCGCCTTGAGCCCCCGCGCGGTGGCGTCCGCCAGCTCCTTCAGACTCGCGGCGGGCTGCGCCCCCTCCCGCGCCGGGCGGGCGGTGAGCGTGGGGTCTCCCCCGCCGACGAGCACGACGGTGTCCCCGTCGGCCACGGCGGTGGTCTCGATGCGGTGCGCGGGCCCGAGTGCGGCCAGCGCCGCCGCGGCGGTGGCCGTCTTGATCGTGGAGGCCGGGGTGTACGGCGTGTCCTGGTCGGACCCGTACAGCTGCTGCCCCGTGGCGACGTCCACGACGGCCGCCGAGGTCTGCGCGCCCAGCGCGGAGTCCTTCAGCAGGCCCTCCAGGGCGCCGCCGAGCCCGTCCCGGGTCGGCGGCGGGGCCGTGGCCGAACCGCCGCCGAGCGCCGCGAGGACGGGCGGCGCCGCCGGGCGTACGGGCTGCGCCCCGCGGCTCCCGCCGGCCGCCGCGCCCGTGGCCGCCCGCGCCCGCTCGGCCTTGCGCTGCCCGCCCTCCCAGGGCCCTGCCGCGCCCACCGCGGTGCCGGCCACGACGAGGCCCGCCACGGCGGACACCGCGGCGAACCGCGCGGTCCGCGCCCGCGGCGTGCCCCGCCACGGCCGCACGCCCAGCCGCAGCCGCAGCTGCCACGACCTGGTCTCCGACATCCCGGACCAGCCCCTTTCGCCAGCACACACCCACGTGAGAGACACTTAACCACCAGACGTATGTGTTGATCATGGAGGAGCCACCCGTGGAGTTCGACGTCACCATCGAGATCCCGAAGGGTTCGCGGAACAAGTACGAGGTGGACCACGAGACCGGTCGCATCCGCCTGGACCGCCGTCTCTTCACCTCGACCAGCTACCCGGCGGACTACGGCTTCGTCGAGAACACCCTCGGTGAGGACGGCGACCCGCTGGACGCCCTCGTCATCCTCGACGAGCCCACCTTCCCGGGCTGCCTCATCAAGTGCCGCGCCATCGGCATGTTCCGCATGACGGACGAGGCCGGCGGCGACGACAAGCTGCTGTGCGTCCCGGCGAACGACCCGCGCATGGAGCACCTGCGCGACATCCACCACGTGTCGGAGTTCGACCGCCTGGAGATCCAGCACTTCTTCGAGGTCTACAAGGACCTCGAGCCGGGCAAGTCGGTCGAGGGTGCGGACTGGGTCGGCCGCGCCGAGGCCGAGGCCGAGATCGAGGCGTCGTACAAGCGCCTCGAGGCCGCCGGCGGCGCCCACCACTGAGCCTGCGGCTCGCTTTGCGCGGGGCCGGGGTGCCGTACGAGACGTACGGCACCCCGGCCCCGCGCCGTTTTCCGGCCACGGAACGCCGCCCCGCCTCGGCAGGGCAATCTCTTTCCGCCGCAACGGCGCACGACCACGACGGCGCAGCCCGGCGGTGCCGTACGAACTCAGCCGGGCCCGGCACCGCCGAACGCCGCCGCCGTGGCGGATCACCGCCGCGGCGGGAGGAGGCCGTCCGGGCCACCGGGGCCCGCGAAGCGGGCGCCGCCCGGAGCGCCGCCCCGCCTCGGCAGGACAACTTCCTCCGCCGCGACGGCGCGCAACCACGACGCACGAACCCGGCGGTGCCGTACGAGCACAGCCGGGCTCGGCATCGCCGCCGGGAGGAGGCCGTCCGGGGCGCCCGGTGAGGGTCGGGTGCGGCTCGCGTGGGGCTTGCTAGAAGCCTCGCGTGCGCTTTGCCGCGCGGCGCCCCGCCGCTTCGCCCGGGACCTTCAGGAACATGCGGGCCATCTCCGCGCCCAGGTTCACGCCGATGGCGATGGCAAGGGCGAGGGCCGCGGCCTTGGTGAGGCTGGCGATGCCGGTGTTGAGCTCGTTCTTGGCGAAGTTCAGGAGGGCGAAGTACACGGCACTACCGGGCAGCAGCGGCCCGATCGCCGCCGTCACGTACGGCAGCGCGGACGCGTACCGGTAGCGCGAGAGCAGCTGCCCGAAGAGGCCGACGAGCCCGGCGGCGATGGCCGTGGCGGGCACCGGGTCGAGCCCGGCGGTGTCGGCGAGGGCGCCGTAGACCACCCAGGCGACGCCACCGTTGAGGGTGGCGACCCACACGGAGTGACGTTCCTGCTGGAGCAGCACCGCGAAGGCGAAGGACAGCAGCATCGCGGCGATGATCTGGATCACCGGCCGCTCCACCCGTTCCAGCGCCGCCTCCGGGTTGAGCGTGGCCCCGCCGACGTGCACGCCCCCGTAGAGGACCATCAGCACGCCGCAGACGATGCCGGCGATCAGATATCCGACTTCGAGCAGCCGGGCCGCGGCGGTGATGTAGTAGCCGGTCAGCCCGTCCTGGACGCCCGCCACGAGCGCCCGCCCGGGGATCAGGGCGAACAGCCCACCGGTGATCACCGCGGACGCCTGGACGTCCACGTAGTCGTGCGCGGCGCTCAGGGCCACGCCCATCGCCGCGGGCGGCAGCCCGGCCGCCACGAACTGGTAGAACTCCGGCAGCCCGCGCCCGGACGCGAGCCACGCCAGCCGGTCGCCCAGCATCGCGCCGACCGCGGCGGCGAGGAAGACCACGAGCCCGCCGCCGACGAGCATGCTCGCCGCGCCGGCGAGCAGCCCGGAAGCGGCGGTCAGACCCCAGCCGGGGTACGGGTGACGGTTGCGGCGGATCTCGGCGAGGCGCCGGTACGCCTCCTCCAGCGTCAGCCCCTGCGACGTGATGTCGTGGACGAGCCGGAAGACGGCGTCGAGCCGGGTGTAGTCGGTGCCGCGCCGCCGCACCGTGCGGTTGGCGGTGACGGGGTCGTCGACGAGGGACGGCTGGTAGCTGACGGTCAGCAGCGTGAAGGTGACCGTCGGCTCGCAGCGGTGCAGCCCGTAGGCGTGCGCGACGCCGAACATCGCCGCTTCGACGTCCTCGGCGCCCTCGCCGCCCGCGAGGAGCAGTTCGCCGATGCGCAGGGTGAGGTCGAGGACGCGCGGGACGGGCGGCCCGGGCTCGTCCTGCTTCGTGGCCCGCTCGGGCGCCGGCCGCTCTCCGACGGGCATGCGCAGCATGGTGCGCATGCGGTCCTGCCAGGGCGTGTCCTTGGTCAGGCTGACCTTGGGCGAGCCGTACGGCGGCGTGTAGCCGGGCAGGAGCGTGCTGAGGGTGGTGCTGGAGTCGGGGGCGACGGTGCCCGCGGGGAGTGTGAAGGCCGAGCCTTCGGGTTCGGTGGGCGGCTCGGGGGCGACGCCCTCCGGGATGGCGAACTCCGAGGTCGGGTGCTCGTCCTCGGGCGCGGGTGGCAGCGGGACGCCGAGGGGTGGGGTGAAGGCGCTGCGCGCCTCGTCGGACTGTGGCTTGCGGTCCTCCGGTGCCTCACCGGCCCCATTGCCACCCCGCTGCCGCTCAGCCACCTCGCGCTCCTCGTACGCCCCGCACCACCGTGGAACCCCGGCGGCGCTCCAGCCCTAGGGTCACCATGCCTGATCAGGGGGGCGTGTGCCCAGTGGGGCGGGGTCCATGCGGAACGAAGATCTCACTACGGGGCCGGCACGGGCCTCTGCCGTACGCGTCTCAGCGGCGCGCGTGGCGGCCGCGCTGCTGCTGCGCGGGCGGTCGGGGGGCGTCCGCCGGGCCCTGGCCCGAGTACGGACCCTGGCCCTCGTACGAACCCTGCCCCTCGTACGAACCCTGGCCCTGGTACGACCCCTGGCCCTGATACGGACCCTGGCCCTGATACGGACCCTGGTCCTGGTACGGGCTCTGGCCCTGGCTCTGACCCTGGCCCTGGTAGGGGCCCTGGTCCTGGTACGAGCCCTGCTCCGGGTACCGGCCGCCCTGGCCCTGGTACGGCCCCTGAGCCGCGCCCGGATACGCACCCTGGCCCGCTCCCGGATACGCACCCTGCCCCGGGTACGGGCTCTCCCCCGCGCCCCGGTATCCGCCGCCGTACGGCGGCTGAGGCGGCTGAGGCGCCTGCGACTGCTGCCGGTACTGCGGCGCCGACGGCGCCGACGGCGCCTCCGCCGCGACCGCCGCGGCCTTCTTGCTCTTGGAGCGGGCCCGCAGGAACTCGATGATGATCGGCACCACCGAGATCAGCACGATCGCGACGAGCATCATCTCGATGTTCTTGTGAACGAACTCGATCTTGCCCAGGCTCGCACCGAGCAGCGTCACGCCGACGCCCCACAGGATGCCGCCGATGATGTTGAAGATCAGGAACGAGCGGTAGTTCATCCGGCTCACGCCGGCGATGATCGGCGTGAAGGTGCGGATCACGGGCACGAAACGGGCCAGGACCAGCGATTTCGGGCCGTACTTCTCGAAGAACTCGTGCGCCTTCTCCACGTTCTCCTGCTTGAAGAGCTTGGAGTCCGGGCGCTTGAACAGCGAGGGGCCGACCTTGCGGCCGAAGAGGTAGCCCGCCTGGTCGCCGAGGATCGCCGCGACCGCGACCAGCGTGCACACGACCCACAGCGGCTTGCTGATCTGACCGGTGGTGACCAGCAAACCCGTGGTGAACAGCAGGGAGTCACCGGGGAGGAAGAAGCCGATCAGGAGGCCGGACTCCGCGAAGACGATGGCCAGGACGCCGATCAGACCGAATTGCTCGATCAGATAGTTCGCGTCGAGCCACTGGGGGCCGAGCGCGAGGGTGGTCGTGGGAGTCACGGGTGACAGGCTCCTGGGTCGAGGGCGCAGGCTCGTGCGAGGCCCGGGCACAGGCGGGGCGGGGCGGTGTGCGGCCCCAAGTTACCAACGCGGCGGGGCTCCGCCGCGTTCCAGTGTGATTACCAGTGTGCGGCAGTGGCCTTCCCCGTGTCCTCCTCGTCGGGTACACCCGGTCGGCGCAACCCCGCAGCCCCCGCATGCGTCCTGGTCAGGCACCGGCAAAACTGCACACACTGCACACACGGAGGTGGATGCGATGGGCATCGAGGAGTACGGCGGCGGGCAGACCCAGTCCGACGTCCTGGTCGTGACCACGAACGACGTCCCGGGCTACAAGGTCGACCGCGTCATCGGCGAGGTCTTCGGCCTCACCGTGCGCTCCCGTCACATCGGCAGCCAGATCGGCGCGGGCCTGAAGTCCCTGGTCGGCGGCGAGCTCAAGGGCCTGACGAAGACCCTGGTGGAGACCCGTAACCAGGCCATGGACCGGCTGGTCGAGCAGGCGCGCGCCCGCGGTGCGAACGCGGTGCTGATGTTCCGCTTCGACGTGACGGAGGCGGCGGACGTGGGCACCGAGGTGTGTGCGTACGGCACGGCGGTGGTGATCTCGCCCCGTCCGTGAGGGGACCGGAAGAGCCGGAGGGGGGGGGGGGGGGGGGGGGGGGGGGGGGGGGCGGGG
>NZ_JBPQTS010000079.1:0-31766 GCF_051386455.1 Streptomyces sp. URMC 124 | reverse complement strand
GGGGCGGGGCGGCGGCCGGCGGACCGTTCGTCCCGGGTTCCGGCTCGGCGGTCCGCGGATCGGTCGGCAGATCGATCGGCGGATTGGTCGGCGGGGCGCACGGTGGTCACCTCTCCCTCTGCAGTACGGACAGCGCGGCGATGAGCTCGACCTGGTGGTCGGGGGTGACGTCGAGGGCCTCGAGCGGGGCGGTCCGGCGGTCGCGCTCGGCGTCGAGCACGCCGCCGAGGCACTCGGCCAGGAGCTCTCCGCCGCGGTCGCGCAGGCGCAGGGCGCCCTGGGCGCCGAGCAGTTCGGCGAGGCTCTCCCCGGCCGCGCGGGCGGTCCTGCCGCCCAGCAGGGCGGCGGCCAGCAGCGCGGCGGTCCGGTCGGCGTCGAGGCCGGCGCCCTTCTCGGCGGCCCGCACCTCCTCCTCCGCGACCTCCTCCAGGCAGCGCCGCCAGCGGCGCACGGCGACGCCGATCCGGCCGACGGCCCCGTCCGGGTCGCGCGGGGCGAGGACGGCGTCCGCGGCCGGGTCGCCGGCGCAGGCCGCCGCGACCTCCTCGTCGGCCGCGGCGACGGCGCAGCCGACGAGGGCGGCGAGGGAGGCGGTGAGCGCACCGAGCAGCTCGTCGGAGGTGCTGTCGTCGGGGTGGCCGCGCCAGTGGGTGAGGGCGTCGCCGGCGAGGGCCTCCCCGGCGGCGACGCCGCACCGCACGCGCTCGGCGGCCCTCCCGTACGCGTCCTCCACGCGCTGCATGAGCCGGACGGCGGCGGCGTGCTGCAGGGCGGCGGCGCCGGCGAGCCCGGGCAGCCGGGATCCCAGGGAGGCCAGCAGCCCGGCGACGGTGCGGGCGGAGGCCACGGCGCGGGCGGCGGGGTCCTGGGCGCGCTGGTGGAGCCAGCCGCGCAGCCCCGCGACGGCGGTGTCCGGCAGCAGTCCGGTGCCGCCGGCCGTGGACTCGGGGAGCTCGGGGATGGTGAAGCGCGGCACGTCGCCGAGGCCCGCGGCCGCCAGCAGCGCGCCGTAGTGCCGGGAGACCTCGGTGGCGACCTGGTGGGGCACCCGGTCCAGGACGGTGACGAGCGTGACGTCGTACTCCTTGGCGGTGCGCATCAGGTGCCAAGGCACCGCATCGGCGTACCGGGTCGCGGTGGTGACGAGTACCCAGATGTCGGCGGCACAGATCAGCTCGGCGGCGAGATCGCGGTTGCGCGCGACGAGGGAGTCGATGTCGGGGGCGTCGACGAGGGCGAGCCCCGGTGACATGGCGCGGTCGGTCTCGATGCGCAGGGAGGGCGGTTCGGCGGCGTCGTCCTCGTCGCCGCGGCGGCCCTCGGGGTCGGTGTCGTAGAGGGTGGTGAAGTCCTGGGCGGGCACCCAGACGCGGCGCAGCTCGGGCAGCACCCGCTGCCCCGCGAACCAGTGGTGGTCGTCCGGGTGGCAGATCAGCACAGGCGTACGGGTCGTCGGCCGCAGGACCCCCGCCTCGGTGACCCGCCGCCCCACCAGGGAGTTGACGAGGGTGGACTTGCCCGCCCCGGTCGATCCCCCCACGACCGCGAGCAGCGGCGCTTCGGGGGCGCACAGGCGGGGCACCAAGTAGTCATCGAGTTGCGCCAGGAGTTCGGCACGGTTTCGGCGGGCGCGGGCGGCGCCGGGAAGGGGGAGGGGGAAGCGTGCGGCGTCGACACGGTCACGCAGTGCGGACAGTGCGTCGAGCAGTCGGGGCCGTACTTCCAAGGTCGCCACACGTGCAGAATGCCCAATTCTGGTGTGATTTTGAAGCGTATAGGCCATGGCGCGCGAGGCGTGGCGCACGGGGCTCAGGCATAACGAGTACACAACACCCGTCGCCTGGGGCGTGAAAAACGGTGCAAGATTCGTACCCGCCTGCGATTATCAGGACCGCTTCACTAAACCTCCACATCGTGGCACGGAGGTGAAGCAACCGGGACGAGGTGAGCGGAGCCCTATCCTTGTCCCCGGCAAGGTCACGGCACCACCGAGCCCGGGGCTTCAGCCGTCCGCGACCGCCGCACACACCGGCCCCCGTAGCTCAGTGGATAGAGCAGGCGCCTTCTAAGCGCTTGGCCGCAGGTTCGAGTCCTGCCGGGGGCGCTCGGTCCACACCGCACGCCCCTCCCTCGGGAGGGGCGTTTTTGCTGGTCAGGTGCCGTTTGGGTGGGCCGTCAGGTGCTGTCGTGGCGGGTCGGGCCGGTCTTGATCCGGGCGGCGCGGTCCGGCTGGATCTGGTCCCGGACGGATGTCGGCGGCTGTTCTTCCCGAAAACTTCCCGAAGTTTTGCTCGTCAGTCCGTGGCGGGCGCGGCAGGCGGGGCGGGAAGCCGCTGGGGCCCCTCGATCCGCCGTTGCAGGTCCGCCAGCTGTCCTGTGATGCAGCGGGCGTAGGTGGCGAGGAGGACCGGGACGCTGTTGCCGGCCCACTCGGCGACCTGGGCGGGCGGGACGCCATTATTGAGCCAGGTCGTCAAGCAGGTGTGCCGGAGGTCGTAGACCCGCTTGCCGACGGGCGAGTCGTACTCGTGCCCGGCGAGGACGGCCTTGCGGGCCTTGTTCCAGGCTCGACGGAAGACCGAGCCGGCGAGCAGATCACCCTTCTCCCCGGCAAAGAGGAGGTCGCCCGGTTTGAGGTCATCCCGCTCCACCAGGCTGCGGAGGATCGCGACGAGGGCGGGGTGGGCCGGGACGGGGCGGGTATCACCGGCAGCCCGGCCTTTCAGCTTGCGGGTCTCGTGGACCGCTCCGTCGTCGGTCCAGGCGCTGCCGACCTCGGGCTCGGCGGTATGGACGAGGAGCTCGCCCCAGCCGGACTCGGGCAGTGTGGCGGACTCGACCCGTAGCGCCACGGCCTCCTCCGGGCGCAGTCCTGCGTAGTACAACGCGGCGAAGAACACGTGGAGGCGGTAGCCGGATCGGGGTCGGGCGGCGATCCAGGCGAAGAGGAGGGCGACCTGGGTGGGGTTGAGGAGGGACCGCTTGTCGATGGCCTGAGCCGCCTTGGGCGGGGCGTTCTCATCCTTGCCCTTGGGCAGAGGGTTGACGTTGAGAATCCTCTGCCGGATGGCGTACTTGATGACCACGTTCAGAATCCGCCGCTCGCGGTTGACCGAGCTGGCCGCCGCGGGCTTCCCGCTCAGGAGCGTGTTGAGCGCGAGCATGACGTTGTCCACGTGCTTGGTGTCCTCCCAAGCGCTCATGGGCATGGAATTGCGCTGGACCCAGGAGAGGATGGTGCGGACAGCGGGCGGAGCTTCGTCGCGGCGGAGCTTGTTGAACGCGTACTCGCGCAGGGCTTTGCGCACCTCGATCGGGGCGAACTGCTTCGGTTCGGCGCGCAGCAGCGCGATGGTGACCTTGGTCAGAGCCTTGGCGGTGTTCTTGCGGTTGTTCGCCGAGATGCGAGCCCACTTCATGTCGACGTACTGCAGGGCGAACTCGTACCAGGTGGTCACGGCAGCCGGCGTGGCGTGCGAAACCGGCCTCCCCGTCTCCATGTCGAAGGGCTCGCCGTTGTTCGCGGCAACGAGGAGCGAGGCGCGGAAGGAATCCGCGAGGGGGCTCGTCTTGTAGGTCTCCCCGTGCCGTTTGCCGTTGACGGACCAACGGACGGTGTAGGTGGTGCCCCGCTTGCCCTCGTAGATCTCGGTCTCGTAGAAGCGGACTTTGAAGGACCGGGTCGTCATGCGTGGTCCTCGCAGTCGGTGAGCCAGTTGTCCAGGTCGCCCCGGCGAATGCGCAGGGCTCCGTTCGGGAGCCGTATGCAGCGCGGGGCGCGCCCCTTCTGGCGCCAGTCGTAGAAGGTCGAGCGCGCGATACGCAGTTCCTCGCACAGCTCGTCGACGGTCAGCTTGTCGCCGCTCTTGCGGCCACGGGTCGTCATCGCACGGCCGCCTCTCGGGCGGCTTTGCGCCGGGCCGCGGAGAGGCCGATCTCTGCGGCTGGCCCGGCCGCCCCGCGGAGGTGGGATAAGCCGCCATCCGGTCCGTGATGGCTCGTGTGGCCGGCCGTACCGGTTCCGGCGAACCCGGGCACCGAGGAGTGGTCGTTGTGGTGCATCCTGGGGGCACCTCCTGAATCCTGAACGGGATGGGGAGGCCGGGGCAGCGGGACTCTTTGGCGGATGACCGCTGCCCCGGGCGAAATCAGAAGCGCTGGGTGCGGCTCCACTCGCGGTACTGGCGGCGGACGTACCTGCGGCAGTCCTCGGCGGTGACCACGTCGGAGCCCCTAAGGCTCAGTCCGGTGTGCGTGACGTCGTACTCGGCCAGCTGTCGTGCGGCGTTGGCTGCGGCATCAACCGCAGTAGCGGCCACTTCCGGCGCGTACGTCGCCGCTTCCTCGATCGCGATGCGGTCGAAGACATCGGCTTTCCGTAGCCAGAACTCCCGGCCCTGCTCCGTGCCGAAGCGGCGGCGGATCTGAGCCTGCCTGAGCACGAAGACGATCTCCGGGAGAAGGCGCGGGGCTCCTGCGTACGCGGCGGCGGGATCCGTGGCGTGTGCTGCGTCCGTCACTGCTCCGCCTCCGGCTCCTGGTCCGTCCGGGCGGTGAGGAGTACGTGGTGGAGTGCCATCTCGGCATGCTCGCCGTAGGCGTACGCGCAGTCCGCCAGCCCGAGCAGGGCGCCTTCGCTGCGCCCCGTGAACCGCGCCACCCGACGCGCACCGACGTGCGAGCGCAGCAGGGCCAAGCGCCGTTGGCTGGGCCAGTGTCCGAGGTCGCCGCGAAAGTCCGGCAGGGGCTCGTCGGGGAGCTCGTAGTGGTCGGTCTGGTCGCGCTGGAGCTCGACGTACCGGGGGCGGTATCCCTTGATGACCGTCAACAGGGCGCTCGCCGTGCCGTACGCGTACGCGAGGGCGAGGTTCTCGTACAGGTCGGTGGTCACGTGCTGGTGGGCCCTGCTCAGGGCGCGGATCTGGCTCAGGACGACGTCACGGGGGCTGATCTTGTACTCCCCGCTGATGTTCACGTCACCGCTCACCGTCTGCAGACGTGCCGGCTCGACCTGCCACGCGGCGACCGCGGCAGCCTGGTGCGCGAGGCGGCCCTCCCGGGCCGCGGCGCCGAGGGCGAACACGCTCGCCGTTAAGTCGTCGTACCACGCGATGGTCGGGGTGGGCATGGGCTTCCTCCACTGTCGGAGTCCGGACCGGGCTGTCCGGCCCTCCGCACGCCTCCAGGCTCCTCACGAGGCTGGAGCCGCACGGGGAGCCGTCAGACGATGGCCGACGCTGCCGAGCCGTCCTCGCGGCACTGGAATAAGAGCGTGCGGAGATCGCTGCCCACCACCGCCTTCAGGCGCTGCTCGATCGCCAGCCAGGAAACGGGGTCGATGGCCATCAGCGCTGCGATGGCCGCCGGTCCTTTGCCCTCCTCGATGGCCGTGAGCGCGTCGCGGAGTTCGCCCGACGCCATCAGCGAGATGGGCTGCGGGGCGGAGCAGTTCTGCTCGGACATGGGGTGATCCCTTCGGGTCACTTGCCGACGCTGGGAATCGCGTGGCCGATGGACGACATGACTTGGTCGATGGAGCCGGCGGCTCCGGTGCGGCTGAGGTAGTAGCCGAAGAGAATGGCGACCGTGGCGCCGCCGATGCCGACGGACTTCGAGCGGATGAGCATCGCCAGAAGAAGGCCGAACAGCACGAGCGCGGAGATGGAGAAGGACATCGGGAGGCTCCTCGGAGAAGTCAGCGTCGGGCCTTACCGGTGCCATCGCGGTGGATCTCGACGATGGAGTTGTAGAGCCGCCGCCCGGCACGCAGACGCATGCCGTATCCCTCGCAGCGGCGGCATGCGCGGCCTCGCTTGAGCCGGCCGCTGCGGGTGCGCCGGATCATGGCGCCCCAGCCTTCGCACTTGCGGCAGGCGCCGAACGGGCTGGCGGCGCAGAGAAGGGCGTAACAGAGTGCGATGAAGATCAGGCCGGGCATAGCGTTGAACAGGGAACTCATCAGAACCCTCTCCAGATGGATTTCGGGCAGCGCTCGGCCAGCACCACTAGGCGCTAGAGCGCAGGTCAGTGACACGTTCTGGTGCTAGTGGGGGTGCTAGACCTAGCGGGGGCGCCGCTAGGTCTAGCGGCGCCGTCGTCTATGCCGCGGCAGCCGTTCCATCACGTTCAGCAATCGCTTTCAGGACGTCGGCTCGCTTGATCCCGCGGCGGCTGGAGCCCTTACCGTGCTCGGTGACCCCCCACACCTGGTCTGTGCGGACGCCGTAGGGCTTCAGTGCGGAAGTGAGCTGCTCCCCCGCCCAAGCCCCGTACACATCCGGCCGGAGTTCCGCGAGCCGGGAGACGATCACTTCGTTCCAAAGCTTCGGCTTATCGGCGGAAAGGACAGCAAGAACGTCCGCCAGCAGGTCGTAGGAAGAGGTGGCACCGGCCTCCGGCTGCTCGCCGAGCGCATGCCCGGCGAGCGTGCCGAGACGCTCGCGTGCCTTCCGGGCTCGCTGGGCGATGCGTTCAGCCGCCACGGCGTCGATCTCGACCGCGCGGACGATCCGGGCGTCAGCGCCCTCGCCAAGGAAGTAGCAGATGCCCTTGTCCGTCCAAGCAAGCATCGTTGCGCGGACGCCCCGCTTGTACGCCCCGGTGCCGAGGACCATGTCGTTTTCGACGTGGCTCATGACCTTCAGGCACCAGCGGGCCGAAGCGTTCGCCGAGATCCCCTTCGGCAGGCTGTCGTCGTCCGGCCGCTGCGTGGCCAACAGCAACACGATTCCCGTTGCCGGACCCCGCTTGACGATGTCAGTGCAGATTTCCTCAAGCTCCCCGCCGTACTTCGGGTGCTCAAACCATTTCTGGCACTCGTCCACCCCGACCACGATCGGGTGCAGACGGAGCGACCTCTTCGAGGCCAGCTCGGAGGTCACCTTCGACTCGGGGCAAATATCGCGGGGCAAGGTACGGATGACTTTGGTTCGACGCCTCAACTCGGCTTGCAGCTCGCGCATGGCGGTCAGGGCGTAAAGGAGATCCTCCTCGTCATCGCCCGCCCGGTGCCGGTAGCTGACGGCATTGCCGACAGGATCCAGATCACCCGTGCCCTTCAGGTCATAACTGTGCACCTCAGCGCGTGGGTCAAGCGCCGCGATGAGCAGCAGGAGGCGCAGAAGGAAGGTCTTCCCCATCCTCGGAATGGCCCCGATCACGCCTGCGAGGTACATGGGGGTGATCTCCACCCACCGCCCCCGCTGGTCGGTCCCCCACGCCACCGGCTTGAAGAGATCCACGGCGCCGGACTTGGCCAGAGGCCATGTCGGCTGCTTCGTCCTGGACATGTCCTGATCGCCGACCCACAGCTTCAACCGACCGGTGTGCTCATCCGGCACAGCCTCGGGCCACACGGTCCCGAGGGGGCGGCGGAGACCGGAGGCCAGCTTCTCCCGCCGGTCGATCACGTCAGTCACCGTCACGCCGTACGGAAGATCGCCCTCGGCAAGCCAACCGGGGCCGTCACGAACGATGGGGGCGGTGAAGGTGAACCCGTCCCCACCCTTCGACTGCACCTGAGTGATCGCCGAGATGCCGATGGAGCCGAGGGCGCGAAGCACGATGTCGCTGGTGAGCTTGGTGACCTTCGGGACCTCCACGGCCCTGTGGATGACCGGCGCGTCTGCCGGTTGCCCGAACCAGCCCAGCGCCATCGCCGCGGCGAAGCCCGAGAGGGCCAGCAACCACTCCGGCGCCATGACGAACAGCACCAGCGCCGTCGTGAGGCCGACTATCGAAGCCGCGACGGCAACCGCCGCCCGCCACCGCACACGACGATCCCTCTGGCGCGAGAGCTGCAGGTACTTGCCGATGTCCTCGTGGGCCGCCGCCGACTGCCGGAACGGCTCCCCCTCGGCATCCGACAACCACCGCAGCGCGCCACCGACGAACCGTGCGACGCCATGGGGCGCCTGCACCGCGAGACGAACCGTGTACCAGGGCGTACGCACCGCGTGATACGCGGAGACGTGCCAGGCGTACGCAGCGACGCCCTTGCTCACCGCGGTGAACTCCTGCCGCGACTGCGCCCACGCCGGTATGACGGGACGCCGCTTCGCGTCACGCACCCGGTCAGTCAGGCCGGGGCCGGAGGGCCTGCCGGGACGATCGACGACCACGGTCTCGTTGAGGCCGGCGGCGGACACGGCGAGGCTTTGGTCAGCCGGTTGGGCTGGAGGGGCCTGATCCGGCCCCCGTTCGCCCGTCGGCTGGTTGGTCGCGGACGGGAGCGCTGTCACGCCGCCCTCCCACCCTGCAACTCCCGCCGCGCACTCGCCGCGCTCTTCATTGCCGCGACGCTGCTCAGCCTCGCCGCGTACCGCGCGTTCAGGCGTGCGAGCTCATCGGTGTCACTCTGGTCTTGGAGCTCCTCCAGGATGTCGCGGGCGGCGGATACGCGCGCCGCGCGCTCCTCGGCCAGCTCTCCGGGGCGGCCGAGGAACAGCTCCCGGAAGTCCTCGGTCTCCGCGCGTTGGAGTCCCTCGAACTCGTAGGCGCTGTCCTCGAACTCCAGAGCCTCGCTGACAGGCCGGTGGACGACGTACGTACGCATGATCCCTCCGCGTCCGGGGCTGGGTGAGGAGAGTCAGAGGCAGCAGGACCGTCTGCCCGGTGCGTCGGCTGCCCTGACCCGAGCGCGAATCAGACGCGGAAGCGGCGCGGACCCGTGAGACGGACCAGGCACTGGTACGGGATGACTACGGCCGTACAGCCGCCGAGGCCCGCGAGCAGGATCAGCAACCAGTCGGCACCGAGTTCCCCGCCGATCGGGAGCTGACGAAGCCTGCGAAGAGCGCGACGGCGAGGACGACTAGGGCCAGGACGCTGCGAGCGGGCGTGGAGGGTGCGGGGCAGCGGGCGACGACGGATAAGGCACTCGGTTCGAGGAGGCGAAAGCCCCCTCCGGGCATCCGCACGACGACGAGCCTGCCGTCGGTGTGCTCATTGATCCCGGCCACGGTGCCGAGAGCCACGTCATGACGACCTCGAACGACGTCGCCGATGGCCAGCTTCATTGATCCCCCTTCGGGAGTAGAGGC
This sequence comes from Streptomyces sp. URMC 124, assembly GCF_051386455.1. Taxonomy (NCBI): domain Bacteria; kingdom Bacillati; phylum Actinomycetota; class Actinomycetes; order Kitasatosporales; family Streptomycetaceae; genus Streptomyces; species Streptomyces sp. URMC 124. Next base: position 22,725 of record NZ_JBPQTS010000079.1, on the reverse strand, counting down.
AGGTGACCGGCGACGGCGCGAGCGCGCGCACACTTTCGGCGCAGAAGCCGCCGTGAGACCGGTCATTCGGAACGAGCGGTCATCACCTCCGACGCGGCCACCAGCCAACGGCTCGTAGCGGCGTCGGAGATCAAAAACACTCGTTCGTCCAGGCGCTCTGTGCAGTTCTCAAGGGGCTGGCGCGTCCTTCGAGCCGGGGCTCCCAGGGCGAGGCACTCCTAAAGAGGTCTTCTCCTCAAGTCCTCTTTAGGAGTTGCCCGAGACTATGACGCAGCTCTCATCAAGTCGTCAAGACCTCTTTAGGAGTCGTATGCTGAGCGCCGTCAGCGCAACAGGACGGTGAGCACCGATGGCCAAAGCGTACGAACGGATCGCGGACGGCATCCGAGAGTCCATCCGTGCAGGTCAGCTGGGTCCCGGCGAACGGCTGCCCGCGGAGACGGCGCTCGCGGCGGAGTACGGGCGAAGCGTCCCGACGATCCGTGAAGCACTCCGTCTTCTGCGCGATGAAGGCTTGATCGAGAAGCAGCACGGGCGCGGCAACTTCGTCCGCCAGCCCCGCACGGCGGTGCTGCGCACGAACTCCCGGCACCAGTGGGAGAAGGGGCGTGCCCGCGAGCCCGAGTCGCTCCGGGTGAAGACCGGGGCCACCGAGCACGACACCGGCCTCCAGGTGAACGACCTCGTCTTCCACGCGTCCTACCGCGAGATCAAAGCCGGCAAGAGCCTCGCGAAGGCCTTCGGCATCTCGGAAGGTGACGTCCTCGTCGAGCGCACGTATCGCACGCGGTACGCCGCCGAGCGCGCCCCGTTCGCGCTGGTGACGTCCTACCTCGTCCGCGACCTCGTCGCGGAGAACCCGGACCTCCTGGACGCCTCGAAGGAGCCGTGGCCGGGTGGAACGCAGAACCAGCTGTTCACCGTCGGAATCGAGCTGGACCGCATCGAAGAGCACGTGACGGCCCGCCCGCCGACGCCGGAAGAGGCCGAGGAGCTGGAGCTTCCCCCGGGCACCGCGGTGCTTCTGCTCCGGAAGACCTCGTACGACACCAACAACCGCGTTGTGGAGCTCTCCGACATCACGCTGCCCGGTGATCGCACGGAGATGCTCTTCACCACTCCCCTGGAAAGGTGGTGAGTGCCGTGCGTCGGCGCATCATCATCGTCACCGCTGTGCACGGACCGTCCGCTCACCACCTGAACGACGCTTACAAGTCGCTGTGCGACCAGGAGCTCCCCGAGGGTTGGGAGTGGCACTGGGTCATCCAAGAGGACGGGAAGACCGACGACGTCGCCCCCTTCGTCCCCGACGACGAGCAGGTGACCTTCCGGCAGGGCCGCAGCGGCGGCCCCGGGGTCGCCCGGACCATGGCTCTGGCCCACGCGGACGGCGACTACGTCAAGATCCTGGATGCCGACGACCAACTGCCCCCGGGCGCCCTGGCGCGCGACATCGCCGTCCTCGAACGCGACCCCAGCATCGGCTGGACGACATCGCGCGTCCTGGACCTGATGCCCGACGGGTCGACGGTCGGCTTCGACCAGGACCCGGAGGACGGCCCGATCGAGCCGGGTTCCGTTCTCGCGCACTGGCAGGAGCACAACTACCGGGCTCAGGTACACCCGGCGACGCTTTGCGTCCGCCGTGACCTACTCCTCGCCCTGGGCGGCTGGATGGCGCTTCCCGCCTCGGAGGACACGGGGCTGCTCCTCGCCCTGGACGCGGTGAGCCGCGGCTGGTTCACCCGCGAGGTGGGACTCCTCTACCGCAAGTGGCCCGGACAGGCCACGGGTCAATCCGCCCACACCGATGCGGCGGAGCGCGATGCGCGCATGGCCGTCGTCCAGGCTCGGGCGCAGGCGCTCGCGTACAACCGCTGGCACTACCCGGTCACGGTCTGACCGACACCTCGTAGACGACCACGCCGGAGGCGGCGGGCAGCACGATGTCCGCCGTTTCGACCGGCCGGCCGTCGTCGCTGTAGTAAGTCCGCTGGATGCGGGTGACGAGAGCGCTCCGCTGCACGCCGAGGAGGGTTGCCTCCTCGGCGCTGGCACGCCCGGGTTCCACCTGCTCCACCGCTCGGACGACCGTGATGCCGATGTCAGCCATGCGGCCCACGACGCCTCGGCCCGCGTACGGTCCGCCCTCCGGCAGGACGACCAGCGTCCCCACGGTGAGGCTGTACGGCTCCCAACTCGTCACGAGCTGGACGGGCTTGCTGTCGATCAGGCACTCGTAGCGGGTCTGGACGCAGAGGTCGCCCTTGGCGATCTGCAGGCGGGCTGCGATGTCGGCCGCGGCGGGAACCTTCGCCACCGTGCTGCTCTCCCAGGTCCCTTCCGGACCGATCGCAGCGGGATCCGCACCGAACGGCGACCACTTGGAGCCGATCTGCTCCCCGCCTGAAGCACGCAGCATCTGTGTGCGCTCGCGCGGCTCAGCGACGTACGTACCCGACCCGGCCCGCCCCTCCAACACACCCTGCGAAATCAGGAGTTCTTGGGCGCGACGGACGACGTTCTCACCCACACCACCACATTCCGCCGCAAGCTGGGCGCGGGAGGGCAGCCGGTCCCCGGGAGACCATTCCCGGTCCGCGATTCGCCGTTTGAGCAGGTCAGCGACACGGAGATAGGGCGGCTGCTCACGCATATGGAAAACCTAGCCCAGAAGCCATTACGCTAGTGAACTAGCTTCACTCGCTGTGATCTCGTGGCGACGGAGGAACGTCTGTGTGCGCTCGCAGAACCCGCGCCGAGCACATGGCCGAACGCCTCTCCACCGCGGGTTTCGCTCCCCGCGTGAAGCACCGGAATGACCATGTCCGCATCGAGACGGAGGTCCCGTCATCGGTCTCGGCCGAGGCATGGCAAGAGCTCTTAGACGTGCTGATGACGGCCGACTCGTTCGGACTCGTCAACAGCGCGAGCGGCTGCATCGCTTGGGCCGCTGTCGCAAAGGAAACCCCCGCGACAGGCGAAGCTGTCCGGGGGCACGGCTTTCAGCTGTAAGGAGCTGATCAGCGTGCAGGAGCTTATCCGCCGAGCCGTCTCGTGGGCTAGGCGACATTTTGTTCAACCTGCGGGCGGCTTCCGCGAGCCCGCATCGACGGAGTACTCCACCGCCTACGCCGCGACGGTGCCGCCCCCTCTCCCCCGTCCGGCCCAACACCGGCCCTCATGGGGCAAGGACTTGCTCCAGGGCGAAGAGGCGGCCCTCGTCCGCCTATACGTACTGGCCGGCGACGAACGTGCCCAACTGCGACTGAAGGTTCGCTGGCAGCCGCGCGGCATCAGCCAGCACTGGACTCCGGCGGAGGTGCACTGATGCGCGAGGACCTCGTCACGTCCAACAAGACGCATCGCTACGTCGCCGTTCGGGTCACCGGGAAGACGGTCCGACGAGGCGACGTCATCGACCTCGACGGCCGGGGCTTCGGGGTCGTCGATGCGCTCGACGCGCCCGGCAACGTGCGGTGGCTGCGCTCCCGCACAGGAGAAACGATGGCCGTGCACACGACGACTCCGCTGTCCGCTGTGCGGGCAGTCGAGAGGCGGTGAGCGCTCATGGTGGCTCACTACCAGTCCGTCGCCGATGACCTCCGACGGCGCATCGAGTCCGGGGAATTCCGGGTTGGAGATCGACTGCCGGCGGAGACGCAGCTCGCGACGCGCTACCGGGTCAGCGTGCCCACCCTGCGGCTCTCGCTGGAGTTGCTCCAGGCTGAAGGCAGGGTCGAGAAGCAGCAAGGCCGGGGCAACTTCGTCCGGCACCCCCGCGCGCGCACGGTCTACGACAGCGAGCGGCAAGCGGCGCAATCCCCGCCTCTGCACGTCAGCGTCGAAGTCGACACGGTGAACGCGACGAGTGCCCTCTCCGCACTCCTGCAGGTCCGCCGCGGTGCGCTGCTGACGGAGTTCGACTTCATCAGCGTCGTGGGGACGTCGGTGCAGAGCGTGGCCCGCGTCTACGTCCCTCAAACCGTGGCGAGGCTCGGCCCCCCTGAGGGGGAGCTATCGCCGTGGGGCGACAACGTGCGGGAGTCGCTCGCCGCGGCCGGCGTGCACGTCGTGTCCACGGTTGAGCGCGTCACGTCCCGACTGCCGAGCGTCGAGGAGAAGGAGGTCTTCCGCAGCACGACGCCCGTACTGGCCGTGGAACGGACTTCGTCCGACGACAGCGGGCGGGTCGTGGAGGTAGCGCTCCTGGCTCTGCCCGGAGACCGGACCGAGGCAGTCTTCACCGCCCGTACTTGTGCCGAGGCCTTGGAGGAGGTCCGATGACACCTCATCTGAGCGGCCGGGCTGTCCAGCCCGAGCCAGACCGCAGCGAGCACGACCTCCGCCTCCTGCCGTGGATTTCCCCGGACGACAAGCCGTGTTTCCTGAGCACATCCGACGGTCAAGGAGTGCTGTCTCGCTACGCCGACGGCGTGGAAGCAGCGCAGCTGGCCATCGGCGCAGAGGCACTGACCGATGCAGCGGATCTGCTCGCGGACCCCGCGGCGTGCCGGCACCACCTTCGAGTCACCCTTCAGCAGACGGCTCGATCACTGAGCGACGCGCTGAGGATCGCGGAAAGCCGTGGCGCTCGCCTGCACATGCCGGACGCGGCGGAAGAGCCGCTGGAGGAGGCGGAAGGGGTCGCAAACCAGCTGCAGGAATGACGTCCGCACCGGCCGTCCTCCGGCACCCAGGAAGGTAGAGGCCCATGCTCGCGGTGCGGCCCTGAGGGGCCGGACCGTTCGCGTCTCAGGGAAGGGTCTCGGCATCCACCCGGGAGAAGATGAGGTCGCTCTCCCCCACGATGGGTCCGCGCCAGCGCACCGGGGCTAAAGGGGCACGGCGCAGGGCGGCCGGATAGCTCGCCGCGGAATAGTCATTGGCGATCCGGTACGTGTGGAAGCCGTACTCGCGCATCGTGGCGAGCAGCTCGTCGGCGGAGTCCCCCAGCTGCGCCATGCGCTCGGGGGTCACCTCCACAGTGATCTCTGCGTCAGGCCGCAGCTGGTTGAGTAGAGGCACCATGCCCCGGACCACGCTTCCCTCTGCACCCTCCACGTCCACCTTGATTACACGCGCTCTAGCAACCTCGGAGTCGGTGAGAACCTCGGGCAGTGGGAACGCTTGAGCCTCGAAGCTGCATTCCGCCGGCCCGTCGTACGGGACGATACTGTTCGCCCCCATGTTACGAGAGCTGGCGAGAGTAAACCTCACGGACCTCCGAACGTCGGAAACTGCCACATTGACCGCCCGCACGTTGTGGCAGGCGTTGCGCCGCACATTTGCCAGCACGCATCGGTGGACTGCATGAGAGGCTTCAATGGCGACAACATGCCCGCCCGGGCCTACCATTCGGGAGGCGAGAAGGCTGAAATATCCGATGTTCGCCCCCACATCTATGAATGTGTCACCAGGCCCCAGACGACGACTCAGCCAGCGCGTCAAGTGCGGCTCCCACACGCCAAACATGTAGATGTAGCGCTGAATCAGGTCTCGCGTGTCCACAGGAATTTCTACATCGAAGAGTGTACGAGCAATTCGCCGATGAGATTGCTTACGTAACGATAGATCTAGACGCTTCACGGCCCTCACTTTCATAGCAAGGGGACCGGGGCCGTTACGCACATATCGGCGCACCAGAGCATCGCAAGCGGTCATGGAGTGTCTACCCATTCAAGCACCCTCCACCACCTCTCGACACGCTGGCTGCAGCTCTGTGAAGCACAGCCGCCCACACATTCCTGGTCCAGAAGCTGAGCGCCTCCATGAACTCACACTGCCATGCCGCCCGGCCAGTTGAGAGCATAGAAACCGCCACGCTCGCAAGGCGTCTGGGGACGCACAGCAAGCGGGGCTCAGCGACCGCCAAGCCCTGCTGCGAAGCGACTACCAACTCCACCTATCGATCAACTGCTCGACCAAAGCTCGCACCCCACCTGAGACCACCCCGCAGATGGCCACACGGAACCAACGTTCATGGGTCGTGGACTGCTTCTGAGGCACGAGGCCCTCCCAACAGCGGCGTGACATCTGACGTGAGGCCAGGTTCAGCCGCGGCAGTAGGGTCAAGCCGAGTTGCGACGAACAGCTTTCAGACGCTGACGTTGTTGCTTTCAGGCCCACCGCCCCCTGCGCATGCGGCACCATGTTGCGATGGGCTGCGATGACCACAGGGCGTCGGTGAAGCGACCGCGGGCAATCAAGCGGGCACAAGTAGCACCCGGGCCTCTGCGCGACTTGAAAGATCTGCTGTTCGAGGCCTATCTAGCAGCTGGACTGCCCAGCCTGGACGAGATCGCTAAGGATGTGGCCGCCGACGACAACTTGGCTGGCGCCCCCAAGCGAGACACCATCCATCGTTGCTTGAGTACAGCTGAGCTACCGCCCAGCCTGGCTGATGTGGTCTCCATCGCCGCCGTGCTTGGCCGAATGGCAGGCTTGGCCGAAACAGATCTCACCAGCCGCGTAAACGATCTATGGATTCGCGCTCGACTTGCGCGGCCTGTCGGCCAGTTGGTCAGCGAGCTAACGGACCCTTTCGTCTTGGAAGTGCATCAATCGATCCAGATGAACCAAGGTGACGAGTCCCCAAGCCTTCCCCTCTTGCCGATCTACGTCGAGCGCGAGCATGATCAACGCCTGCGCGCCATAGTTCAGAAGGCCGCCCATGGTGATAGCCAACTGGCGGTTCTGGTAGGTGATTCCTCAACGGGTAAAACCCGGGCGTGCTGGGAAGCTCTTCGGGAAATTCCCGCGGACTGGCGCCTGTGGCACCCCATCGATCCTGGCCGGCCTGACGCCGCGCTGGCAGAAATGGAGCGCGTCGGACCGCGTACCGTGATTTGGCTCAACGAATCCCAACACTATCTCCTCACACCCGGCATCCCGCTCGGCGAGCGCGTCTCGGCAGGGCTCCGGAGCCTGCTACGGGATCCCAACAGACAACCAGTTCTAGTATTGGGCACCATGTGGCCCGCCTTTTGGGCACGCCTTACTACCCAACCCGATAGGAACGAGCCTGACGTTCACAGCCAGGCGCGGACCCTTCTCGACGGAAGGGGTATCCCTGTCCCGGCACTGTTCGATGGAGAAGACTTAATTGCGCTGCGAGCAGCCTCAACCAGAGATCCGCGTCTCGCCTACGCAACCGATCGAGCGGAAAAGGGCCAAGTCACCCAGTACCTCGCGGGGGCTCCAGCGCTCCTGGACCGCTACCGGGCTGCGCCCGTAGCAGCACGAGCGCTCGTCGAGGCAGCCATGGACGCCCGTCGGCTAGGCCACGCTTTCACCCTCCCTAGGCCTCTCCTAGAAGTGGCGGCCGGCGGCTATCTGACCGATCAGCAGTGGGATCTCCTGCCAGACAATTGGTTAGCGGATGGGCTGACCTACACGGGATATCAAATCCGTGGAGCTCGTGGTCCCCTCAGCCTCATTCGTCATAGATCTGGAGAGCAATCCCCAGCCCAGCCTCACTACCGCCTCGCAGACTATCTTGAACAATACGCCCTTCGTTCCCGACGGACTGTGCGGACCCCAACCGCCCTATGGGAAGCGCTCATCCAGCATGCCACTCCGGAGTCGTACACGACACTTGCACAGGCAGCCCACAGCCGAGGCTTAATCCGCATCTGCGTTCTACTCTGCAATGCCGGAGCCGAGAAAGGAAACAACGAAGCACTGAGTTTCGGCTACCAAGTACTGACGAGGTCTGGCCGCAGCAATGAAGCTGCCTTGTGGAATCGACACAGGCGCCCGTCAGCTACGTTCACAAGGCAGTGGCAAGGGGCATCGGAGGGACTTAAGGAATGGCAGGTCGGTCGGCAGAACCCTATTGCCGAGTCTCTTTGTCGGGATGCTCAGAAAGAAGTCAAGGCCCAGAATCACAGTGCCGCAATTACATTATATCAACGAGCCATTGCAGCTGGCAGCACCAGCGGTTTGGCACAACTGGCCGCGCTCTTGAACGAGATGGGGCGAGCAAGCGACGCCCTGGATATCCTCGACAGCCGAACGCGACAGGGAGATCAGCAAGCTCCATGGATCGCAATCAACGTGCTCAATAGCTCAGGAAGGCTTGACGAAGCGCTCTCTTGGTACGAGCGTATCGCCGAGACGGGGACACCTCGCGCCCTAACCAGGGCAGCCTGCCGTTTAGCATTCGCAGGACGAACGGAAGAAGCGCTGGCTTGGTACGAGCGCGCTTTCACCTCTGGGCACACTGACGCTTCCTGGGGTGCCGCGCACCTTCTGCGCCGGAAGGGACGAACGGCGGAAGCCGCCTCCTGGCACGCGCGCCGAGCAAACGCAGGCGATGCTGAGGGCTTCCTAGCGGCTGCAGAGCTTCTGGAAGACACCGATCAGGAGACGGCCTTGGAACAGTGCCATCAAGCTGCCGTCATGGGACATCCAGATGCGCTGCCCAGCGCCATCCGCTTGCTTCGCAAGATGAGTCGACAGCTCGAAGCAGATCTGCTTCAGAAACACGGCTGGGAGCCAGACGGGTCAATCGCTGCCCCTTGGGAGGCGCCCATACCCTCAGATCAGAGAAAGGCCTAACATTCGAATCGCATTGCCTCGCAAGATCTTGTATGAAACGTCTTCAGGCAGGCCGGCCACGTGCTCGGCCGCCACCTGCTTGGTGTGCGGCCAAGTCGAGTCGACGTGCGGATAGTCGGTCTCGAATGTGGCGTTGTCGACCCCCACTGTCTCGATGGAGTCGATGCCGTGCTTGTCGCGGAAGAAGCAGCAGAAGACCTGCCGGTAGTAATAGGTGGAGGGCGGCTCGGGGACCAGGTCGCGAACACCGCCCCATGCCCGGTGCTCCCGCCAGACGTCGTCGGCCCGTTCCAGGGCGTACGGGATCCAGCCCATTTGCCCTTCGCTGTAGGCCAAGGTGAGCCGGGGGAAGCGGACGAGGACACCGCTGAAGAGGAAGTCCGCCAGGGATGACATCGCGTTGTTGAAGCTCAGCGTCGCCTGCACCGCCGGCGGCGCGTCGGGCGAGGCGGCCGGCATCTGTGACGACGACCCGATGTGCATGTTGACCACGGTGCCCGTCTCCTCACAGGCAGCAAAGAACGGATCCCAGTAGCCGGAGTGGATGGAGGGTAGGCCGAGGTACGTCGGGATCTCGCTGAAGGTCACCGCACGCACACCGCGGGCAGCATTGCGCTTGATCTCGGCAACGGCCAGATCGACATCCCATAACGGGATCAGACACAGCGGGATCAGCCGGCCACCGCTGTCCCCGCACCACTCCTCGACCATCCAGTCGTTGTAGGCCCGCACGCAGGCGAGAGCGACCTCCTTGTCCTGCGCCTCGGCGAAGGTCTGCCCGCAGAAGCGCGGAAAGGTGGGGAAGCAGAGGGACGCCTCGACGTGGTTGAGATCCATGTCCTCAAGCCGGGCCTTCGGGTCCCAGCACCCGCGCCGCATCTGCTCCCGAGTGATGCCATCAAGGGTCATCTCGTCCCGCGAGAACCCAACGGCAGCGATGATCCGCTTGTACGGGAAGAGGAGCCCTTCGTACTCCCACCAGTCGGTCAGCTGGCCATCCGGGTCAGTGGTGAAGCGGTACTTCCCACCGATGTACTGCAGGTCACCAATACCGGCAGTTAGGGGCTTCGGGCCCCGGTCCTGGTACCTCCGGGGCAGCCACGCTTCAAAGAGGTGCGCCGGCTCGATCACGTGATCGTCGACGCTCACGACCTTGGGGAGCGCTCGCGTTCTGGTGCTTCCGTCGCCAACCATCGGCAGCCCTCCTTGATCGCCGAACCGAGACCGGAACTGATGCTCCGTCAGATTCAACGTAGAGAGGGGTTCGTTCGTCGGCAATAGCGACCGGTCGAGACGCGGCGGGATTGACATCCGGCTACCGCCGGATTGGCTCGCCACCAAGCGCAGCATTCCAGCCAATGCCAGAGGGGTGAGAACGAGATCACCATGTTGTCCGAAGAGCGCCTGGACATGCATAGCTGATTGGGAACTCGGCAGCGCGATCAGGCCATGCCCGCGGAGGGTGGGCACAGGGCAGAAGAAGGTCCTCTAGCCTCTTTGGCCCGCGATCTCCGAGGGAGCAGGATGCTCGGTACGGACCAGAGGCTAGCGATGACCATCGGCGGCTTGCTGCTGGTCGGCGGCGTGCTGATCAGCCAAGCGCTCATCGGTACTTGGGCTACCTTCTCGATCGGAGCGGCCACCGCTGTGGGCGCGCACCTGACGCCTTGGGTGTTCCGAGAGCTGACCATACGGCGGTTCGTACGTCGGCTGAGGCGATGGCCCGTATCGCACCGCCGGCCATGAAGACGATGGCTAAAAGAAGCCAGGCCACGAGGCAGGGCTCACTCCTAAGATCCTCTAGACATCTTTAGGAGTCATGACTGGGGGACCAGGTGGGGGCCGCCGAGCAGCTCGTAACGGTCGCTGCGGTGATACTCGGCGGGTTGACCACGCACCTGACCAACGCCCTAGCGGAGCGGCGCCGCAAGCGGCACGAGCTCTCGACCCGGTGGGACGACAAGAAGCTCGACGCCTACGCCAGCTACGTCGAGCGGATCAGGACGAGCATCTTCCTCGCTGTCGAGCTCTACGAGCTCAGGGAGGGCCTCCGCGAGCGCCACCGAGAAGAATCGGAGATCAAGGCAGACATGTCGGAGGCAGGACACCTCCGAGGCCGGGCCTTCGAACGAGTCATGCTGCTAGGCGGCGACAGGGTTGTCGAAGCTGCCCACGACCTCAACGCAGCCACCCTCGAAATCGACTGGCAAGCGGCCGGCACGACCACGGGAGGACTTGATGACTGGCGTGAACGCAACCGTGCAGCATTCCGTGCGATCAATACCTTCCATGATACGGCACGGGTGGATCTAGGGGTGGCAGGCAGCGTAACCGGTGAAGTACATCCAGAACGAGACCTTCTTCTCCCTCCCTCTGCCCGCGGAGAGCAAGGATTCGGAGCTTAACCCACCAACCCATCCAATACTTCATTTAGGCCCCAGCTCCTTTGGAGGGGCCTCGCTCGCACCAGCAAAGAATTGCCATATAGTAATCACCGCGATAACTTGCGCAGCTAGGTAAGCGAGCTGCAGCGAGGCATAGCGCATCTGATACACGGAAAGCAGCAGCCCGAACCGGCTTTGCCAGTAGCGCCGTTCATCGCGAAAAGTATCGAGATCCATAAGAATGCCCGTCAAGGTGAGCGTGAGCAGTATCGCGCTAACATAGAGGGCAAGATTTGTTTGGGCATGCCCCAACGCCCAGTTCCCAAGTGCGGTCAGCCCAAGCGGCAGCGCGAACGCCAAGGTGATGGGAAGCGCCCTAACCGGACCACGACGACCGGGAAGAACGCGCCAAAGCGATCCCAAGAGGAACCCCGCACCCGCCCACACTATCTGCCAGAACACAAATGTCATAACGACATCTGGCATTCCAAATTCGTAGAACAGTGTATTTTGCAGGAACTCACCACTGAGCGTCTCCGCCCACACTACTAGAATGCTTGCAGGCAATCCAGAAATCATCGCGAAAAGAGCTCCACGCCTGCCATTCTCCCACCATGTGTCACATGGCCCCAGCGCCAGGACGGCATCCACTACGGAAACTTGGGAAGGGAGGCGGTCAGTAGCACCCGAGCCGCTACGCCAATTATGCAAGCGATGGAGACGCCGCTCCAGCACATTCCTCTCAGGCACATCATCTGGCTGCCCCTGGTCCAGTCGGCGAAGCAAGGCATGGAATTCTCGGTAGCGGCGCGCACGGACCAGGAGCTCTGACCGGCTTGCAGGAGTAATTGCCTCCGCAAGAGGGAGTTTAGATATTTCGAGCGGGTAATTTAGGACGACCCTCCCTCTGCCGATTTTCAGGGACAAATGAAGGGCCCCCACATAAACCAATGGCGTAACCAATGCCAGGGCGGCGTTATCGACGAAGACGCCGATGTTAATTCCCACAGCAACCGGAAATAGCAAGAAAGCGAGGAGGCGTTCTGGCTGTTCTGCCAGAGGGGAGACGTTGACTCGGCGGCCATTCACACGGAGCGCCGCTATAATGGCAATCCCAATTAGGATCCAATAGTACCCTGACCACCAGGCCTGATGATTGGCAATGAACCAGGTGAGATTGTCCCTCAGTTGACCAATATGCGCATTCTCGTACGCATAGCGGTTATTTTGACTGAGCCAGGAGGCCCGCTGCCAATTCCTCTCCGCCGCGACGGCGAAGCACGCCCCCAAAAAGGCGACGATTACAATAATCCATGGCCCCGCATCGCGGAGACGTAGCTCACGAGGTTCCTGCAAAGAGGCTTGCCTCAATGGAATAAGGTCACCATCCTGAGCCAGACGCCACCCAGTTGCGATAAATCCCAAAAAGTTGATTGCGAGGACGCAGCCAGAAACGATAAAGAGTACGATCACTGTATAGTCATGAGCGCCTTCCGGTATGGAGAACGTGGTAGTAAGACCGAATGTTTCTGGGGAGAGCACCACAGCTACTGCTGACGCACACAGCACTCCCCCGGCCCAGATAATGCTGCGCCGCGGGTTACCGAATACGAGCAGGGTAACTCCCTCCAACAAGGCCATCAAAAACCGAATACGAGGCTCCGTCTCCTGCCATGCGGCACCGTCACTGAAGCCGTGCCTAAATGCGATATCGCTTGTGGCAGTGAGCAGCGACAGAGAAATGGTGACTAATGCGAAAATTTTAAGGTTCCTTGCCGCCTTTAGCTCGCTCAACGTCGCATCGCTTCGGCGACGCCCGTGACGAGCGGCGTTTATAAGCATGAGACAGACCAGGAAAGACCACCTGCCCCCTATGTCGCTAATATCACCAAAGAGAGGGCGCTTAGACTGCGCAGCCCAGGACCGCTGCCAGCTGGGCTCCAGTCGCACCCATATATTCCGGGCGTCTATCCACTCTTTCGGTTCCCACACGAGTGCACTGCGGCCATTCCCACCTGTCGGTGTGGGATTCGCCATCTCGGCCCCCGGTCGGCCAGAGTCGATCTTAATTGACTGCCAATTCGACCTCCGTAACGCAGTACCCGGCGTGAAGCGGACTGTCCAGTGAGCGGCCCCTACGGTGATCGTCCATGGGCCCACCACAATGGCGTTGCGGTGATCATCAATCCACGCAAAGCTATCCACCTGCACATTCAGTACACCCTTCCCAATCGTGACTATGGGGTCTGAGGCTCGCCACTCCGTCCAACGCCGATGCTGGGAGGTAAGAGGCCTCGTGAGGCAGCTCATGGCTCGTCGATACTGGTCGGTCCCGCGGCTCAACAGCAGGTCATGAGCGAATCGCCAAGACAAGGGAACGCGCACTGTCAGACGACTGGTTGCTTTCGTGTGGACGCGTTCGTCGTGGTCCAGCTCGATCGAGGCGCTAGCACGAGCCTCGCGGAGTTGTGCCGCAGCACACCAGGTCTCTTCTCGATCCTCTGCGCGAGCTTCCGCAGAGCATCCAAAGGCAAACAAGCAGGTGAGCATCATTGCGATTATTGAATGCAATGGGTCCCCTTCGGTTACCTGCAGAGTTGCCATGATGGCTGGCCAAGAGCCGGGGTGCACGAGGGAAGTACCCGCCCGGTGGGGCTCTATGGAGCATGACGGCGGCGCACGATCCAGTGAGTGTGAGACGTGTCTTTCAACTGTTGCCTTTGCCTACTTGCCAACCCAGGCTTGACTCGTAAATTTCCGACTTCATCCTTCGCCTGACACGCGAAGACGTCCCTTGATCAGTTCACGCGGGTAGCCGCCTACGGCATCCACTAGCCCCAGCTCGCACCCTTCCGCCTCAGAGCTCACCCACCGCCTGCCGTGGGATGACGGCTGCCGGGCCACCGGCAGCGAGAACCGGGCGGTCAACTCCCTGCTTCTGTTGCCGACCACTTACTGAGGAACTGCCTCGCCGCCTCGGCTGCTTCCCTGTTGAGTCCCGCGCAGGGGACTGCCTCCCCAGCCGCCTGGGTTGTGGGCACAGTGGACCAGCGGTTTCAGCTCTTCGGGGTGGTTGTGGTCGTAGGCGACCTGATCAGCAGTCCGGTAGGCCAGCGCCCACCTTTCGGCCCGACGGCCAGCGGGCGAGTGGAACCCCGGCTCCTCCAACACCTGGTCGAAGGGCGCTGGCGCTTCGGACTCATCGCTCAGGAGGAGGCTGGCCAGCATGGCGAGGGGAGCCAGCAGACCCTCCCGCAGAAAGACAGGGGTTGAGGTTTATGGCCGATCTGAGAACGTCGCCGCTAACTGCAGCTGCACGTCCTGAGCCCTCCCGAAGACAGAAGAAGCTTCCCCGACGTAGGGGCAGCCCGACAGCCTTCTGCAGGCCAGCGGCTTTGCTGGCCCTCCCTGAGCAGGCGCCTTCTAAGCGCTTGGCCGCAGGTTCGAGTCCTGCCGGGGGCGCTCGGTCCGGGTTGTACGGCCCTCCCTCGGGAGGGCCTTTTTGCTGGTTGCGGGGGTGCTCAGCGGAGGATGCCCTCCAGGAAGTCGGTGCTGAGGCGGGCCACGGAGCTGACGTCCAGCTGGTAGAGGACGTAGCGGCCGCGGCGGCGGGCGGTGATCAGGCCGGCCTTCTTCAGGACCGACAGGTGGCGGGAGACCTCCGGGGCGCTGATGCCCAGGACGCCGGCCAGTTCCCCCGTCGTGTGCGCGGTGCGGGCCGTGCTGCGGCAGACCTGTATGCGGACGGGGTGGGCCAGGGCTTCGAGGCGTAGTTTGAGCAGGTCGACCGAGGTGGGGGCAGGGAGTTCGGGCGAGCCGACCGGGTAGTGGACGACCGGGCGCCAGGCGGGGCGGTGCAGGACCATCAGGTGCGGCCAGCCGAAGTGGGAGGGCACGAAGGTCAGGCCCGGCCCCACGGCGGGGTCGAGGGCCGTGGCCCGGCCGTCGGCGAGCTTGTCGACGCGGATGCGCGTGCCGCCGTCCTCCAGGACCAGGGCGGGGGAGACGTCGGCCAGGGCCTCGCGCAGGCCCTTGCGGCGCAGCAGTTCCGTCTTGTGCCGGGCGTCGGCGGCCAGGCGTGGCTCGACCCGCTGCCAGATGTCCGCGAAGAACGCCTCGTTGCAGTCCTCGAACAGCCGCCGCACCCAGGCCCGTACGGAGGCGGGATCCTTCAGCAGGCGCTCGGCGAACTCCACCTGCCGGGGTCCTCGGGCCGCGGCCTGCTCCAGGGCCCGCGTGCGCGCCGCCGGGTCGGTGAGCGGCGACGGACCGCCCTCGTTGTAGAGGGCCAGGCAGGAGAACTCCAGGGCCGTGGTGACGAACTGCTCCTCGTCCAGCCGGTCCAGGAGGTCCAGTTCTTCCGCCAGGGTGGCGCCCGGGCTGACCGCTCCGCCGCGCAGCCCCGCGAAGGGCATGAAGAGGTCGGAGAACGTCGTCCGCCACAGGAAGTCGGCTTCCTGCAGGCGGTCGGCGAGGTCCGGCCGGAGCGCGGCGGCCGTCGCCGTGACCCAGCCCGCCAGCCCCGGGTGGTGGCCCGGCTCGGCCAGCGCGTGCAGCGCGAGGCACAACTCGCCCAGCGGAGAGGTCTCGAAGACGATCCGGTCCTGAGGCAGCCCTGCGATGTTTATGCTCACGCTCACGACGTCATGATGCCTGCTTGTTCGAAGGTGAGCAGCCGGCGTTTACGCGGCAGGCCGCCGCCGTAGCCGGTGAGGTCGCCCGTCGCGCCCACGACGCGGTGGCAGGGGACGACGATGCCGACGGGGTTCTTGCCGTTGGCCAGGCCCACGGCCCGGGCCGCGGTCGGGCGGCCGATGCGCGCGGCCAGCTCGCCGTAGGAGACGGTTTCGCCGTACGGGATCTCCAGGAGGGCGTTCCAGACGGCGCGTTGGAAGTCGGTCCCGGTCAGGGCCAGGGGGAGGTCGAAGGCGGTGCGGCTGCCCGCGAAGTACTCCTCCAGCTGCTCCCGTGTCCGGGCGAACGGAGCCGGGTCGCGCTCCCCGAAGGTCTCCTGGGGCGGCCGGTGGCGCTGGCCCTCCATGTAGAGGCCCGAGAGTTTCCCGTCCGTGGCCACCAGGGTCAGGGGGCCGTACGGGCTGTCCAGCAGGGTGTGGGTGCGGTGGGGCATGTCTTCCTCCTACTTCGGCAAGCGGTTGATCGCGTGCTCGCCCGTCGCCCACAGGTGCTGCACCGCGTACGCCCGCCACGGCTGCCACGCCCGCGCCCTGCGCGTGAGGGCCGCGGGCGTCGTGGGCAGCCCCAGGGCGCCGGCGGCCAGGCGGACGCCCAGGTCGGTGGCCACGAAGGCGTCGGGGTCGCCGAGGGCGCGCATCGCGATCGTCTCGACGGTCCAGGGGCCGATGCCGGGCAGCGCGGCCAGCTGCTCGCGGGCCCGCTGCCAGTCGCTGCCCGGGCCGAGGTCGAGCTCTCCGCAGGCCAGGGCGGCGGTCAGCGCGGTGAACGTCAGGCGGCGCGTGCGGGGCATGGCGAGCGTCTCCGGGTCGAGCGCGGCCAGGTCCGCGGGCGTGGGGAACAGGTGGGTCAGGCCGCCCTCCGGGTCCTCGACCGGCGTGCCGTGGGCGGTCACCAGGCGGGCCGCGAGGGTACGGGCCGAGGCCGTGGACACCTGCTGGCCGAGCACCGCGCGCAGGGCGAACTCCGCGGGGTCCACCGTGTGCGGCACCCTGCGGCCGGGGGCGCGTTCCACGAGCGGGGCCAGCAGCGGGTCCTCGGCGAGGAGGCCGTCGACGGCCTCGGGGTCGGCGTCGAGGTCCAGCAGGCGGCGGCAGCGGCTGACGGCGGCGGCCAGGTCACGCAGGTCCGTCAGGGCCAGCCGGCAGGCGATGTGCCCGTCCGCCGGGCGGAGGGTGGCGATGCCGTGTCCGTTCGGCAGCCGCATCGTGCAGCGGTACGCGCCCTCGCGCCACTCCTCGGTCCCCGGCACGCCGGTGGCCGCCAGGTGCCCGAACAGGTTGTCCGGGAAGAGGGGCGCGCGGTAGGGCAGGCGCAGCGCGACCGTACCGGTCGTCGCGGGCGCCGGCCGGGCGCGGCCGGCGGCGCGGGCCCGCAGCTCGCTCGGGGAGAGCCCGAAGACCTCCCGCACCGTGTCGTTGAAGGTGCGGATGCTGGCGAACCCGGCGGCGAAGGCCACCTCCCCCATCGGCAGCGGCGTCGTCTCGATCAGCAGCCGGGCCGTCTGCGCCCGCTGGGCGCGGGCCAGAGCCAGCGGGCCGGCGCCCAGCTCGGCGACGAGCTGCCGTTCGATCTGCCGGGTGCTGTACCCGAGGCGCGCCCCGAGGCCGGGCACTCCCTCCCGGTCCACGACGCCGTCGGCGATCAGGCGCATGGCCCGGGCGGCCAGGTCGGCCCGCTCGTTCCAGCGCGGCGAGCCCGGGCTCGCGTCGGGGCGGCAGCGCTTGCAGGCGCGGAAGCCGGCCTGCTGCGCGGCGGCCGCGCTCGGGTAGAACGTCATGTTCCGCGGCTTGGGCGGCACCACGGGGCAGCTCGGCCTGCAGTAGATCCGCGTGGTCGTCACCGCGGTGAAGAACCACCCGTCGAAGCGGGCGTCCTTGGACTGTACGGCCCGGACGCACCGGTCCACGTCGTTGTGCATGCCGCCAGTATTGGCCGCGGGGCCGCCCCCGATCTCGCGGAAATCCGACATTCATGTCGGGGTCGCAACTGCTGCGACCGCAATGCCGGAAGAAATGCCCGTGGAAAAGCGCGTGGCGCCCGCCGACGGGATCGGGGGCGCCACACCGTGGCGGCGGCCCGGGGCGGGGGCACCCCGGAGACCGCCGTTCGTCTTCTAGTGCCCGTACCCGCCGTGGCCGTACCCGCCGTGGCCGCCGTGCCCGTGTCCGCCGGAGGAGTTGATGCAGACGTTGCCGGACGCGGGGTTCAGCAGGCCGACGATGTCGATCGTGTTGCCGCAGAGGTTGATCGGGATGTGGATCGGGACCTGGATGACGTTGCCCGAGATGACGCCCGGGGAACCGGCGGCCACGCCCTTGGCGCCCGCGTCGGCGAGCGCGTGGCCGGTGAGACCCGCGAGCGCCGCACCGACGGTGGCGGTCAGGGCGGCCGTTTTGACGATTCGTGACATGGGGGAGACACCTTTGCTGCTTGATCTTGCTCGGTCGTACTGGGGGGCGCCCGACCGGTGACGGCCGGGGTGTGCTTTTCAACGCCCGGTGCTCGCAAAGGTTTCGTACATGGTGCGGATGGGTGACCCGCCTTTCTCCCCCGGCGGCCCGCCCTTTCCGCAACGCCGTCCATGCATGCGCCACACAGAAATCCGCAGCGATTCTCCGGCGGAATTCCCCGTACGGCGCAACGCGCCTCCTCCCGCGGACGACCGCCGGGCGCCACCGCCCCGCCGAGGCCACCGTCCCGCCGGGCGCCACCGCCCCGTCGACGCCACCGCCCCGCCGACGCCACCGCCCCGTGGACGTCCGCCGGCTCTACCCCCGGCCTCCCCTCGGCCTACCCCCGCTCCGCCGCGATCCGCACCGCGAAGGCCGTCAGCTCCTCGCACCACCCGTCGGCCAGCCGTGAGGAGGCCGCGGTCCGCGAGGCCCGGTCCACCAGCTCGCGGATGAGGCGCTCGGCGATGCCGCGCTCCTCGCGCTCCAGGAGGATCTCCCGCAGCAGCTCCGCGTCCCAGTCGTACTCGGGGCCCCCGTCGAGGAACCCGCGCAGCCGCCACGCCGCGTGCAGCGAGCGCGCGTAGGCGTCGTAGGCGGTGTCGAGGTCGGTCCGGCCGGCGAGCGCCGCTCCCAGCCGGAGGGGGTGCCGCAGGGCGTACCAGCCGGCCGTGCAGCCCCGGTCGCAGCCCGATATGCACCGCCCGGGCCACGGGTCGTCGAGATACTCGGCGGCCATCGCCTCGTGCGCGTACGTGCCGATCACGCGCTCGGTGCGCATGTCGTCCCAGAGCTGCCACGCGGCGGCGGGCAGGCGCGCGGCGAGCCGGTCACCGAGGGAGAGGGCCAGGTCGCCGGCGAGGGTGGCGGTGGACTCGCCGAAGCGCCGGGCCTCGCCCGCCCAGCCGTTGCGCTCGTGCTCGGCGGCGCGGCTGACGTGCAGCGTGGGGATGCCGCGGCGCAGTGCGGCGTTGTCGCGCACGTCGCTGCGGATGAGCGTGCAGGTGTCGAGGAGTTCGAGGGCGGCGGCGGCTTCGACGGCCTCGGTCGCTTCCGGGTCGCCGCCCGCCGCCAGATAGCCGGTGAGGAGGATGACCGGGCGGACCCGGTCGGCCCCCACGGCGACGAGTTCGGCGAGGGACTCGACGATGCCGGCGCCGCGCGCGTCGGCGGTGCGCCAGCGGCGGTGCTCGTCGTTGAGGAGGCCGCGCAGCCGTTTCTCGACCCGGTCGAGCATCCCGGCGCGCTGGAGCTGCGGGACCGGCTCCCGGGGCGCCACCGCGCGGGGCAGCTTGGGTTGCGTCGTCATCGTGTGCCTCCCTGGATCGGTTTCGGTCCTGCGACCGACCCTGCCGGGCGGGCGCCCCGCCGGGGGCGGAGCCTGACCGGCCAGAAGACTGCCCACGGGAACGCTCGGGAAGCGACGGTTTCCTGCCATACCGGAATGCGCCATCCCTCCTGCTTCATGGCGCTCTCGACCGCCCGGCCGGCCGGTCGGGGCAGGCTCAGAAGGCGGCTTACGGCCCGCGCGCGCGTACGAGGCCGACTCGGGGGTGGCTCATAATCGGCTGTCACCGCCCGCCCGTCCTGGGACGTTGCCCCGGCCACCGGTCGTATCATCCTCCGATTCACTCGTGTGACCTGCGTCGAAGCTCTCCACGGCACCGTCGCCATCAGGCCACCGGCAGACGGCCGCGGCCCTGCGCGGACGATGATGGCGCCCGCGCGCCGCGCCCCGGTCGGGCACGGGCCGCCGAGGAGGGTTCGCGGGCCGCCGAGGAGGGTTCGCGGGCCGCCCGGTGTGCGCTGACCGGACGGCCGCGCGGCATTCGTACGCCATCTGTACAGCGCGCGCCGCGCCCGGCTACAACGGGTGGGGGCCCGGCACCGGGACCACGCGGCAGGCGACCTCCGGGCCCGCGGAGGCGGCGATGCGCAGGATCGCGGTGGTCGGAGCGGGTCAGGCGGGACTGCAGCTGGCCCTGGGACTGAGGCCGGACAAACCCGAGCAGCCGGAGGAGCCGGAGCGACCGGACAAGCCGCCGGAAGGGCCGGCGGAGCCCTACGACGTCACGCTGTACGCCGCCCGCAGGCCCGAAGAGGTGCGCGCCGGGCACGTCCTCTCCACCCAGGTGATGTTCGGTCCCGCCCTCGCTCTGGAGCGTGCCGCCGGGCTGAACGGCTGGGAGGCGCGGACACCCCGGATGACGGCCTTCCGCATGGCCGTCCCCGACGCCGGCGCCACCACCCCGCACGCCGCCGCCGGCACCGGCACCGGCACCGGCACCGGCAGCATCACCGTCCCCCTCGACGCGCCCGCGCAGTCCGTCGACCAGCGGGTGAAGACGGCGGGCTGGCTGGAGCTGTTCGAGGAGCGCGGCGGGCGCGTCGTGTACGGCACGGTCGGCCCGGACGACCTGCCGGGGATCGCCGCCGCCCATGACCTGACGGTCGTCGCCACCGGTCACGGCCCCCTGGCGGAGGTCTTCGCGCGCGACGAGCGGCACAGTCCGTACGGCCGCCCGCAGCGGACGCTCGCCGCCTGCTACGTGCGCGGCACGCACGACCCCGGCAGCCCGGGCAGTCCCGCCGGCGTCCACGGCGCCCCCGGTGCCCACGGCGTCCATGGAATCGACGGACCGCCGCCGGGCCCCCACGGGCGGATCAACCCCGTCGAAGGCACCGGCGAGTTCTACGTGCTGCACGGCCTCACTCTCGACGGCCCCTGCGAGATGCTGTTCTGGGAGGCAGTGCCGGGCGGGCCGTTCGACGTCTGGGGGGATCGGCCGGGCCCGGACGACTTCGTGGAGCGCTCCCTGGAGCTGCTGCGCACGTGCCTCCCCGGCGAGTACGAGCTGTGCCGCGGCATGGAGCCGACCGACGGCCGCGCCGCGCTCACCGGCGCCGTGACGCCCGTCGTGCGCCACCCCGTCGCCCGGGTCGCGCCGGACACGTACGTCCTGGGCATGGCGGACGCGGTCGTCCTCAACGACCCGATCGGCGGCCAGGGCGCCAACAGTGCGGCCCGCTGCGCCGACCGGTACCTGCGGGAGATCACCGGCCACGGCGAACAGCCCTTCGACCGTACGTGGATGCTGCGCACGTTCGCCGCGTACTGGGAGCACGCCCGGCACGTGACGGCCTTCACCAACCTGCTGCTGGGTCCCCCGCCGGAGCACGTCCGGCGCATCATGTCGGCAGCAGCGCGCCACCCGGGCGTGGCGCACCGCTACATCAACGGCTACGCGGACCCGGCCGGCTTCCAGGACTGGTTCATGGAGGCGGACCGCGCCGACGCCTACCTCGCGGCGCTGGGGATGAGCCCCGCCGCTGGGTAGCCTGGGAGCGCCCGGCGAAGAGGAGGCGGACGGACCGCATGAGTACCACCCGGCCCGGGACCGTCACCGGCGGCCCGCCCCCGCGCACCCGTCCCCCCGGGCGGCCGCCCGTGGCACGCGGGCAGGGCGCGGTCGTCTGCGCGGTCTCGCTCGGCGGCGGCGCCGGGGCCGCGGCCCGCTACGGCGCCGGGCTGCTGTGGCCCACCCCGGCCGGCGCCTTCCCGTGGACCACGTTCCTCATCAACGTCGTCGGCTGCGCCCTGATCGGGGTGCTGCTGACCGTGATCGGCGAGCTCGCCGCGCCGCACCGGCTGCTGCGACCGTTCCTCGGCACGGGCGTGCTCGGCGGCTTCACCACCTTCTCGACGTACGCGGTGGACATCCAGCGGCTGAGCGGGCAGGGGCACGCGGCGACGGCGGTCGCGTACCTGGCGGGCACGCTGTTCACCGCGCTGGCGGCCGTGTGGACGGGGGCCACGGCGACGCGAGCGGTCCTCCTCGGCAGAAGCCGCAGCGGCCGCAGCAGCCGCAGCAGCTTCAGCGCGAGCCACAGCAGGAGCCGCAAGAGCGGCACGCGCCGCAAGAGCGCGCGGTGAAGGCCTCCGGCAGGACGGCGGCGCTTCGCCTGACCGTCTTCCTCAGCGAGTCCGACCGCTGGCAGCACCGTCCGCTGTCCACCGAGATCGTGCACCGGGCGCACGCCGCCGGGCTCGCGGGGGCGACGGTCTTCCGCGGGGTCGAGGGCTACGGCGCCTCGTCCGTCGTCCACACGGCGCGGCTGCTCTCGCTGAGCGAGGACCTGCCGGTGACGGTGGTGATCGTGGACGCGGAGGAGCGCGTACGGGGCTTCCTGCCGACCCTGGGGGAGGTCGCCGGGGAGCGGCTCGTCACGCTGGAGCCGGTCGAGACCCCGCGGCTCGGACCGCCGGAAGCGACCGCCCCGGAGAACGGCGCGTGAACTGGTTGCTCGTCGTCGCCGGCGCGATGGCCGGCGCGCCCCTGCGCTACCTCACCGACCGCGCGGTGCAGGCACGCCACGACTCGGTCTTCCCGTGGGGCACGTTCACCGTGAACGTCGTGGGCAGCCTGATCCTGGGGATCCTCACCGCCGCCGCCCCCTCCCCCGTGCAGCTGCTCCTGGGCACGGGCCTGTGCGGTGCGCTCACGACGTACTCCACGTTCTCGTACGAGACGCTGACGCTGGCCCGCGAGGGCGCGCGCGGCTACGCCGTGGCGAACGCCGCGCTGAGCGTGGTGTGCGGGGTGGGCGCGGCCTTCGCGGGGGTGGCCCTGGGG